>DAIMHB010000210.1:0-4536 GCA_036723545.1 Beijerinckiaceae bacterium | reverse complement strand
TGTCGGCAATGAGGTGAAGCACACCCATGCCCATGTCGGATTGCAGGATATGTCGGCCTTTGCCAAATATCAGGTCTCTGGCGCCGGTGCGGAGGGCTGGCTGGAGAGCATTCTGGCCAATAAAATGCCGAAACAGGGCCGCATTGCGCTGTGCCATCTGCTGACCAAATTCGGCGGGGTGCGGGCGGAATTCACCGTTTACCGCATGGGCGCACAGTCGTTCTATCTGGTGGGTGCGGGTGCATTCGAGCGTCATGACTGGGACTATCTGCAAAAGCTCGCCCCCAAGGACGGCTCGGTGCAGGTGCAGCGCGTCACGCAAATGTATGGCGTGCTGGTGATCGCGGGGCCGCAGTCGCGCGCGCTGTTGCAAAAACTCACCGATACCGACCTCTCCCATGCCGCCTTCCCCTGGTTGTCGGGCAAAAACATCTCCGTTGGTGCAGCTTCGGCCCTGTGCCTGCGGGTGAATTTTGTCGGCGAACTGGGCTTTGAGTTGCATCATCCCATTGAAATGCAGAATAAAATTTTCGACCTGATTATGGATGCGGGCAAAGAGTTCGGCATCAAGCCCTATGGTATCCGCGCCATGATGTCGATGGCGCTGGAAAAGTCCTATCGTCTGGTTGGCCGTGAAATGTCGATCGAATATAGCGCCTTTGAATCCGGTCTTGACCGCTTTGTGCATCCGAACAAGGGGGATTTTTTAGGCCGTGATGCGCTGGTGGCGCGCCGCGCTAAGGGCGAGCCCAACCGTTTTGTCACCATGGAACTGCATGGCATCGAGGATGTGGATTGCCGAGGCTCGGAGCCCATTCTGCATCAGGGCAAGGCGGTGGGCCGTGTCACATCGGGTGGCTTTGGCTGGCGGGTGAATAAGTCTCTGGCGCTGGGCATGGTGCGGCCTGACCTTGGCGAACTCGGCCAGAGCCTTGATATTACCATTCTGGGCAAAACCTATAAGGCCAGCGTGATTGCGGAGTCGCCCTTTGATGCGGCCAATGCGGTGCTGCGCTCTTAAAAGGCATATAAAGATTTCTTTATATGAAGATTGTTTAAAGAGAATGATGATGCTAATGAGTGTTGAGCGAAAATAGGGTGAAGCCGTCATTGCGAGGAAGCGAAGCGGACGCGGCATTCCAAAAAACTAAAATGGATTGCTTCGCTGCGCTCGCAATGACGAGTTTGCGTGCTTTTTATGTTTCTCAGCACTTCGAGAAGAGTAAACATTTAATTCAAAATCTCTATCGCAAAAGGCGATAGGTCTATCGCCAATTCACGCACGAAATTATATTTCTGCGTGCTAGTTTAGGTCAAAGCACAAGGTGCGCCCAACATAGGAGCTTCAGCAGATGGCTGATGATGAACTGGATCTGAATTCCCTGTCTGACGAGGATCTTGTCGCGCAGATGCACGATGACCTTTACGACGGCCTCAAGGAAGAAATCGAGGATGCTGTCAATATTCTCCTAAAGCGCAACTGGACACCCTATGACATTCTGACTCAGGCCCTGGTTGAGGGTATGCGCATTGTGGGTGTCGACTTCCGCGATGGCATTTTGTTTGTGCCGGAAGTGCTGATGTCCGCCAATGCGATGAAGGCCGGCATGTTCATTCTGCGTCCGCTGCTGGCGGAGACCGGCGCACCCAAAATCGGCAAGATGGTGATTGGCACCGTCAAGGGCGACATTCACGATATCGGCAAAAACCTTGTCTGCATGATGATGGAAGGCGCCGGTTTTGAGGTGATCGACCTTGGCATCAACAATCCGGTCGAGAAATATCTTGAGGCCATCGACGAGCATCAGCCGGAAATTCTGGGCATGTCCGCCCTTCTCACCACCACCATGCCTTATATGAAGGTGGTGATTGATACGATGAAGGAAAAAGGCATGCGCAATGACCATATTGTGCTGGTGGGCGGCGCGCCGCTCAACGAAAGCTTTGCCAATGCCGTGGGTGCCGACGCCTATTGCCGCGACGCCGCTGTGACTGTGGAAATTGCCAAGTCGCTGCTGGCCAAGCGTCAGGGGTCTGTCCACGCGGGCTAGAATGACTTTTGATATTACCCTCACCCTAACCCTCTCCCAGAGGGAGAGGGGATAAGCTGCAAACTTCCCTCTCCCTCTGGGAGAGGGTTAGGGTGAGGGCTTAAAAGAAAAAAGGACATATATGAACAGCATCCCCGACATCAACGAGAGCCTTGAGGCGGCAGACAATGCCAGCGCCTCAACCCTCGTGATTGCCTGCGGGGCGCTGGCGCGGGAGCTGCTGGCAGTAATCCGGCTGAACAACTGGAGCCATATGGCGGTGACCTGCCTGCCGGCCATATTGCACAATCGTCCTGAAAAAATCACCGAGGCGGTGCGGGCCAAAATCCGCGCCAACAGAGGCAAATATGCCAAAATTCTTTGTCTTTATGGCGATTGCGGTACGGGTGGTGCTTTGGACGAGATGCTGCGCGAGGAGCAGGTTGAGCGGATAGAGGGCACCCATTGCTATGCCTTCTATGCCGGTCTGCCGGAATTTGACGCGATGATGGATGAGGAAATCGGCTCATTTTTCCTCACGGATTATCTTGCCCGCTTCTTTGACCGGCTGATTATGGCTGGCCTTGGCCTCGACAAGCATCCCGAATTGCGCGACATGGTGTTCGGCCATTACAAGCGCGTCGTCTATCTGGCGCAAACCGATGATGCCGAATTGCGCGCCGCAGCGCAGGCAGCGGCGGACAAACTGGGACTGGAGTTGATCATCCGCCCCACCGGCTATGGTCTCATTCCCTCATTTTTAAATAAGGCGGCCTGACATGGCGACACTGACGGTTCTGTACTGGCGCGATATTCCCGCGCAGGTGGTGGTCAAAGCTGGCCGCACCAATGCAAAGCGCGAACTTTCCGCCCGTTTTCAGGAGGCTATTGACATGGCCGCCATGCGCGGCGGCGCGGCAGGCACGGATGATTATCTGGCCGAATGGCGGCGCGGCGAGCCGCAAGCCTGCGGCGATGATCTCGAAGCCGAAGCCCTTGCGGCTGTCGAAAAACTGGAAGCCGACTACCCCAAAGAGCGCCTCGTGGCTCTGGCCAAAGCGGGCGGCAAAGAGGCTTGATCGTCCAAAATTGTTAAACTCCAAGGTGTCCCCATGCGCGTTCCAGCTGCTTTTGAACCTCCCGGCAAGCCGCCCAAGCGGCGCGGCACATTTGCTCTGCGCTTCTGGAGCGTGCGCCATGCGCGTTTTATGGAAAGCGCCTATGCTGTGCTGGAAAAAACACTGATCGCCGCCGCGCCCTTTTTAGAAAAAATCGGCTTTGAGCGGCTGGAAAAGCCCTTCGCCGCCGTGGAAAGCGTGGTGAAAGGCGCATTGTTTGACTGCCGCATGTGCGGACAATGCGCGCTCTCCTCCACCGGCATGTCCTGCCCAATGAATTGCCCCAAAAGCCTGCGCAACGGCCCCTGCGGCGGTGTACGCGAAAATGGCAACTGCGAGGTTTATGCCGACATGCCCTGCGTCTGGGTCAAAGCCTTTGAGGGCAGCCGCCTGATGCGTCAGGGCGATGCCATTGCCACCGAACTGCCGCCCATCGACAACCGTCTGAAAGGCCGCTCAACCTGGCTGGCGGTGGCCAAGGACAGCCGCACGGGAGCCAAATCATGAGCCTGCTGCATCCCGATGATATCGGCCCCACGCCTGAAGCGCCCTTACGCGAATTGCCCGGCCATTCCTCGCGCGGACGGTTGGAGCGGGTGTTGCGGCGCGGCGAATTTGCCATCACCGCCGAGCTGAACCCGCCGGACTCCGCCGACCCGATGGATGTGCATGACCGCGTTGCCCCCTTTGAGGGCTGGGTGGATGCCATCAATGCCACGGACGGGTCGGGCGCGCATTGCCACATGTCCAGCGTCGCCATCTGCGCCCTGCTGACCCGCATGGGCTTTTCGCCGGTGTTGCAGATTTCCTGCCGTGATTACAACCGCATCGCCATTCAGGGCAATGTGCTGGGTGCCGCTGCTTTGGGTGTGGCCAATGTCTTGTGCCTGACCGGAGACGGCGTGCAATGCGGCGACCACCCGCAGGCTAAGCCGGTGTTTGACCTTGATTCCACCTCGCTGCTGGAAACCATCCGCACCATGCGTGATGAGAAACAATTTTTGTCCGGGCGCAAAATCACCACGCCGCCCGCGATGTTTCTGGGCGCGGCGGAAAACCCCTTCGTGCCGCCGCAGGAATTTCGCGCCACGCGCCTTGCCAAAAAAATCGCCTCCGGCGCGCAGTTCATCCAGACGCAATATTGCTTTGACCTGCCCATGCTGAAAACCTTCATGTCTCAGGTGCGGGACATGGGGCTGGATCAAAAATGCTTTATCATGGTGGGCGTTGGCCCGCTCGCCTCGGCCAAAACCGCCAAATGGATGCGCGCCAATGTGGCCGGTGTGCATATTCCCGACAGTGTGATTGCCCGTCTTGAGGGCGCGAAGAACCAGAAAATTGCGGGCAAAAACATCTGCGTCGTGATGATGCAGCAGCTCAAAGAGGTG
>DAIMHB010000209.1:0-4557 GCA_036723545.1 Beijerinckiaceae bacterium | reverse complement strand
GTGTGGCAGCGGCGGCAACAGGCACGGCAGTGGGTGCCCTTGCCGGTGCCGCTATCGGCTCGGCTTCAGCCCATGCCGGAGCGGGTGCCGCCATAGGGGCCGGGGCGGGCCTGCTTGCGGGCAGCGCTATCGGCGCATCCAATGCCCAGATGTCGGCTTCGGCAGCGCAGGCCGCCTATGACAGAACCTATGCCCAGTGCATGTCGGCCAAGGGTCATTCCATTTCAGCGCCACCGGTCACCTATGTCTATGAGAGTGAACCTGTTTATGTCTATTCACGGCCTTATTATCCATGGCGTCACAGATATTATTATGGCTGGTGATCTGAGGCTCTATTTTCTCGCCTGAGGCTTCCCTCAGTCCGGCCTCATCATAAGGATCTCCTGTGTCCCAGCGCGCAAAGTCTGAATTTTCCGTCTCCGTTCCGCGCGAGACATGGATCGACACCCTGCGCGGTCTGGCGATTCTGATTATGATCCCAGCCAATATGGTGCCCATGCTGGAACAGCCGCATCCGCTGCTGCTGCGGCTGATTTCGAGCCTCGCGGCTCCGATATTTGTCATTCTTTCCGGCATGATGGTGGCTCTGACAGCCAGAAAGCACAGGCTGAGCTATTTTATACAGCGTGGCCTGATTCTTATTCTCTGCGGCGCTTTTGTCGACATGACCGCATGGGGTGCCCTGCCCTTTATTGATGTGGACATACTCTATCTGATCGGCCTGTCGCTGCCGCTGGTCTGCCTTGCCAACCGGCTGTCCTTTCGGCAGATTGCATATCTGAGCCTGTGCATATTCATTCTCACCCCGCTGCTTCAGTTCGGACTGGGCTATTCGGCCTATGTACCCGGCTATGACCTGACCGGCGAGCCAACCACCGATCCGGCTCTGGTGACGACTGGATTTCTGACCCATTATCTCGTGGACGGATATTTTCCGCTTTTTCCCTGGTCAGGCCTGATGCTTCTGGGCCTGTTGCTTGCACGGCTTCATTATTCGCCAGATGCGGCGCAGGCCGAGCGCTGGCGACGCAGCGGGGCCTGGATCAGCGGTGGCCTTCTGTCCATTACCGGAGCGATTTTATGGTGGGCATGGCCCGGGCAGATGCTTGAGCGCGACGATTATTGCGAGATGTTTTACAATCCGACCCTCGGTTTCATCGCCACCAGTGTCGGGATCACTCTGCTTTTATATTGGGTTGCCAATCGCCCGATGCCGCCTTGGCGATTATTGCCCCTCAGCGTGCTGGGACAATCATCGCTGTTTATTTATATGTTTCATTTGGTCTGGATCGGGCAGGTCTATGAAAGCGGCTTCAATTTCAGCGATGTCATGCCGCTTGAATTTATCGGCCTGACTCTCGGCCTGCTGGGCGCGGTCTATCTCGCCGCCTTCGCATTGCGCGCTATCCGCGCGGGCAGCACCCCACTGCCCTCGCTGATAAAAATCATCATCGGCGGATGAACCTGCCCGCCGCAGTCAGGCCATCGGAAACTGGTCCGCCGCAAATACAGTGTGAAAAATCCGGCCATCAAACATCTTAACCAGTTCGGCGGTCTCCATCCGGCTCTGCATCCGCACATCGGAATTCAGCGCCAATTCAATCGCGGCAAGGTCTGGGTAACGTATGGCCAGCACCATTTCATAATGCGGGCCGGGCGTGTCCGACTCGGTCTGGCGCAGCACCCTCACCTCCTGCGCACCGGGAAACTGTGTCCATAAAGGCACCAGCCGGTCATTGACGAAGCGGGTAAAAGCGTCCTCATGGCCGGCGCGCACGCGGCCTTCAAAAAATGCACAACGAATATACACGGGCATATCCTCGATGAAAATGCGTGGCGCAGAATATGCGCCACGCACAGGCCAATGATCAGGCCTTGCCCCAGATTTTCTTATATTCGGTCTGGTAACCATTGCCCGGATCGAACATATTTTTCGGGCCGCCGTCAAACTCGACATTGGCCTTGGTCACCACATGCAATGGCGAAACATAGCCCGACCATGCCACACCGGCGAAGGCGCGGTTCAGCTCGTCAATCAACTGCCAGCCCTGCAAATTGAGCGGTTCAGCCACAGTGGCGGCCTGATACTGACCGGCACGAATGCGCTGATAGGCCGATTCAGAGCCGTCACCCGCCGAAACATTGGTCGGGCGTCCGGTGCCGGAAATGCCCGCGGTTGAAAGCGAAGGCCCCATAAAGTCGAAATAAAGGTCATTGATGGCCAGTGAATGTGTCCACTTGGCACCATGGCGCTGAAGCAGCGAGGTGGTCATCTGCGGCATACGCTGCGAGGTTTCGGCGATGGGCGTATCCACCCATTCGACGGTGGTGCCGCCCAGCTTCTCGATGACTTCCTGCATCTTTTTGGCTTTGGCAATGGCGATGGCATAGGTCGAATCGGTGAAGAACACACAGCCCGGCTTGCCGCCCCCATCCAGAAACGCCCACATGGCCGCAGCGGTTGAAACCTGCATCGGGTCTGTGGTGACATTGGCGAACACGCCCGCTTCCGGCATGGGGCCAATGGTTGCGCCAGCGTGCCAGGACACGAACGGCACCTTGGCCGCCTTGGCCGCAGCCATGGCCGGAGCCTGTTCCACCGCATCAAAACCAACGATGATGATGCCATTGGGGTTAAGCGCCATGGCCTGACCGAAAGCGGCCGTGCGTCCTGCAATGGAGCCCGCGCCGTCAATGGTTTTCAGCGTCCAGCCGATAGCGGCCACCGCCTCCTCAATTCCTTTGGTCACGCCGACATGACCGCCATTTTTCATGTCGCCAACGACGGCCACAATGGTTTTACCGGCCTGAGCCTTCGGGCCTGTAGTTGGCCCGTCCCATTTGTCGACCTTCTTGGCATATTTATCAACGATGGCCTGCGCCTCCGCTGTGCTGTCGGCATAAGCGATTTTGGTGAGCACCGGAATTGACAGGCCCAAAGCTGCGGCCCGAATTAATAATTGTCTGCGATCCATTTTATCCTCCCGTGATGTCCGCCTGATGTATTAATGTGCTGGCGGTTTTGGTTGCGGTGCCGCCTTCAGGGCGGAACTGCGTTTACGTTGCGCGTAACCTGCTATGCCAATGGCTACAAGCAGTGTCACACCATTGAACAGCGGCTCAACCCAGAATGAACCGCCGAATTGCTGAATGCCGGAAATGCCCACGGCCAGAATGATGACGCCGATCAGCGTGCCCCAGACATTGACCCGCCCCGGCTTGATGGTGGTGGAGCCCAGAAACGCCCCCACCAAGGCGGGCAGCAGATATTCCAGCCCGACACTGGCCTGACCGATGCGCAGTTTCGAGGCCAGCAGAATGCCGGTGAGTGCAGTGAGCAGGCCGGACACGATGAACGACCCCATCACATAGCGGCGCACCGGAATTCCGTTCAGCGCCGCCGCCTTCGGGCTAGCGCCTATGGCATAAAGATAACGCCCCACCGGCAGATATTCGAGGGTCAGCCACATGACCAGCGCAATGGCCAGTACATAAAATCCGGTCACCGGCAGGCCAAACACCATGGTGCCGTTCAGCGCATAAAAACTCGCGGAAACCATGCCAACCACCTGCCGGCCGCCCGTATGCCAGAGCGCCAGCGAATAGAGAATGGTGCCGGTGCCAAGCGTGGCGATAAAGGAATCAATTTTGGCCACCTCAACCAGCAGGCCATTGAGCACCCCCATCAGCCCCCCCAGCACCAGCACGATCAGCACCGCCACCGGCCAGGGAATGCCAAACATGGTTTGCAGGCTGATGGCCAGAATATGCCAGAGCACGATGCCATAGCCCACCGTCAGATCAATGCGGCCCGCCGCCATCGGGATCATCGCCCCCAGCGACAAAAGTGCAATGATGGCCTTGTCCGAAATGATGGAGCGCAGGTTCAGCAGGGTTGGAAATGTATCGGGCAGCACCAGCGAAAACAGAATGATCAGCACCAGCGTCAGCACAACCAGCCCATAGGTGGGCAGCAGACGGACACATTTCTGGCCGAAACTGGCATTTCTCAATTCATGGCGTGTGGGCTCAAGGGCATTAGACTGGATGGATTGCATGTCAGGCGGCCTCGGAAGCAGATGCTGCGTGGATAAGGGTTTCTGTGGTCAGCGCTTCGCCCTCAAGCTCGGCAACAATCGCCCCGCGTGAAAACACAAGGGCACGGTGGCAGATATGGGCCACCTCCTCAAAATCGGTGGAGACGATAATCACAGCCAGACCGGAGTCCAGCGCCGCCGCAATCAGACGGTAAATCTCGGATTTGGCGCCAACATCCACGCCCGCTGTCGGGTCTTCCGCGATCAGCAGGCGGCGGCCTGTGGCCAGCCAGCGGCCCACCACAACCTTCTGCTGATTGCCGCCTGAAAGTGATTCCACCGGCACATGCGGGTCATTGGGCCGCAAGGTGATGCGCTCGCCAATGGCCTGCTCCCTGCGCGCCTCTTTGGCGGGCGAGAGCCAGTCCAGCAGCCGCCGACCGCTGGCCGCCGGATTGATGAACATATTTTCCCGCACAGACAGCGACAGCGCCACCGATTCCTCGGTGCGGTCGCGGGC
>DAIMHB010000208.1:0-4559 GCA_036723545.1 Beijerinckiaceae bacterium | reverse complement strand
CCCTTGAACAGGGCGCGAATGGCGTCAAAATCAAAGAGTTCCTGCATCAGCGCCTGATAATCGGCAACAGGATCAACAATATCCACCTGCATGGCGCCAAGCGGAACGCTGCCGATCGTGTCGAGATTTATGTCGTCCGCATTGAGAATTTTATAATCTGTGATGGTTTTCGTGCAGGCAAAAATCGCATCTGTGATTTTTTCCGGTGCGGGCCCGCCATTTGAGGCATTATATTTAATGCCGAAATCACCATCCGGCCCGCCGGGGTTGTGGCTGGCCGAGAGAATTATGCCGCCAAAGGCTTTGGTTTTGCGGATAAGATGCGAGGCGGCCGGCGTGGAGAGAATGCCGCCTTGGCCAACAATCACCCGGCCAAAGCCATTGGCCGCCGCCATTTTCAGCACGATCTGGATGGTTTCGCGGTTAAAATAGCGCCCGTCGCCGCCCAGCACCAGCGTTTGGCCGACAAAACCGCTCAGCGCATTGAAGGTGGACTGGACAAAATTGGCGACATAATGCGGCTGCTGAAATACCGGTACGCGCTTGCGCAGGCCGGATGTGCCCGGCTTTTGTCCTTCGAAAGGGGTGGTGGATATGGTCAGAATCATGCTTCCGGCTCCGTTAACTCAAAATCTGGCGATAAAGCTGCACATAGGCGCGGGCAGGCCCGTCCCAGGACACATCGGCGCGCATGGCATTTTGCTGCATCTGTTTCCAGCGCGGCGCATCGCGGTATAGGGCGGTGGCGCGGCGGATGGCCTCAATCAGCTGTGGTGTTGTCACCGGCGAAAACTGAATTCCGGTGGCAACTCCCGCATTGAGCGCCATTTCATTGGCCTCAATAATCGTGTCATTCAGCCCGCCAACGCGAGACACCACCGGAATCGCGCCATAGCGCAGGGCGCACAGCTGGGTCAGGCCGCAAGGCTCGAAGCGTGAGGGCACCAGCAGCGCGTCGCAGCCCGCCTGAATGAGATGGGCCAGCTCTTCATCATAGCCGATCACACAGCTGATTGCGCCCGGATGGGCGGCCTGCGCGGCGCGAAATTCACGCTCCAGCACCGCGTCCCCCGCGCCAAGCAGGGCCAGCTGCGCGCCCTCATCTTGCAGAACCGGCAGGGCTTCCAGCAGCAAATCCAGCCCTTTCTGGCCAGAGAGGCGGCTGATGACGCCGAAAATCTGCGCGTGCTTATCCACCTTCAGGCCAAGGCGTTTTTGCAATGCCGCTTTGGATTTGGCGCGCAAACTGAGCTTTTTTGCCGAAAAGGGAGCAGGCAAGGCAGGGTCGGTGGCTGGATTCCACACATTCGTATCAATACCATTGAGAATGCCCGATAGATGCGCCTGCTTTGTGCGCAGCAGCCCGTCCAGCCCCATGCCCGCCTCCGGCTCGCGGATTTCCCGGGCATAGGTGGGCGAAACCGTGGTGATCCAGTCGGCAAATTGCAAACCACCCTTGAGATAGGAAATATCGCCGAAATATTCGATGGCCTCTATGCGGTTGGCCTCGGCGGGCAGGCCGATGTCATGCAGAATTTCCGGCCTGAACCGGCCCTGAAACGCCAGATTATGCACGGTGACAATGGTTTTGGGCCGCTTGCCGCCATCATAATGCAGATAAACCGGCACAAGCGCGGCCTGCCAGTCATGACAATGCACAATATGCGGGCTAAATTCGTTCAGCAGTCCCTTGCCAATATCGGCCCCCATGCGCGCCAGCGCCGCAAAGCGCAGGGCATTGTCGTGCCAGTCCATACCGTCCGGTTGCAGATAGGGGTTGCCGGGCCGGTTATAGAGATGCGGCGCGTCCAGCACATAGAGTTTCAGGCCGGCGTGCTCGGCGCTGAGCAGATTGGCCTTGCCGCCGCATAAGTTGCGGACATGATGCACGACCTGCGCGCCCTTCAGCGCGGCCAGCACCGCCGGATAGCCGGGCAGCAGCGTGCGCATATCCACATCATGCGCCTGAAGGGCCAGCGGCAGCGCACCGGCCACATCGGCCAGCCCGCCGGTTTTGATCAGCGGATAAAGCTCGGAGGCGACAGAGAGAATTTTGAGCGGTTTCATAGGCTTAAAACTTTTTATTGGCGCGAAAAATACCCTCTCCCCCCGGGAGAGGGTGAGGGTGAGGGTGAGGGTCAAATATAGGCCATTTTTTCATAAGATGCCCTCATCCTCACCTTCTCCCAAAGGGAGAAGGAACGCTCACAACAGATATATCAAAACTTAAAAATGCTCCAACTTATCAATCATCGGTTGGGTGATCAGGCAGATGCCGTTTTCTGTGCGGCGGAAGCGCTTGGCATCCAGTTCGGGATCCTGCCCGACCACGAGACCAGAGGGAATTTTCACCCCGCGGTCCACCACCACATTGGTCAGCTCTGCCGAGCGGCCAATATCAACATAGGGTAAAATCACGGCATTTTCGATTTTCGAGAAGGAATTGGCGCGCACGCCGGTAAAGAGCAGCGAACGGCGCAGCGACGAGCCGGAGACAATACACCCGCCGGACACCAGCGAGGATAAGGCATAGCCGCGCCGCCCCTCAATATCATGCACAAATTTGGCGGGCGGGGTGATTTCGGCATAGGTCCAGATCGGCCAGTCCTGATCGAAAAGGTCAAGGTCCGGCTGCACGTCGGTCAGGTCAATATTGGCTGCCCAATAGGCATCCACTGTGCCGACATCGCGCCAATAGGCGGTGGTTTCAAAGCTGGAGCGCACGCAGGATTTGGAAAAGTGATGCGCCACCGCTTTGCCGTGTTGCACGATATAGGGAATGATGTCCTTGCCAAAATCATGGCTGGAATGCGGGTCTGCGGCGTCTTTGTGCAACAGATCAATCAGGAATTTGGTTTCGAACACATAAATGCCCATCGAGGCCAGCGCCACATCCGGCTTGCCGGGCATAGGCGGCGGGTCTTTCGGCTTTTCGAGAAAGGAGATGATCCGGTCGGTTTCGTCAATGTGCATCACGCCAAAGCCGGTGGCCTCTTTCAGCGTCACCTCCAGGCAGCCAATGGTGACATCGGCCTTCTGCTCAACATGCTGTTGCAGCATCTCCTCATAGTCCATTTTATATATATGGTCACCGGCGAGCAGCACAATATGCGTTGGCGCATAAGATTCAATAATATCAATGTTTTGATAAACAGCATCGGCTGTGCCCAGATACCACATTTCCTCGGAGACGCGCTGGCTGGCGGGCAGAATGTCAAAGCTCTCGTTGCGCTCGGGCCGGAAGAAGTTCCAGCCGCGCTGCAAATGACGGATCAGGCTGTGCGCCTTATATTGTGTGGCGACCGCAATGCGGCGGATGCCTGAATTCATCGCATTGGAAAGGGCAAAATCAATGATGCGCGACTTGCCGCCAAAATAGACCGCCGGTTTGGCGCGCTTATCGGTGAGTTCCATCAGGCGGGAGCCACGCCCGCCCGCCAGCACATAGGCCATGGCGGTGCGTGAGAGGGGTCCGGTAGGCTTTTTTTGTGTCGACATTGGCATTTCCCCTTTTTCTTTATAGATGCGGCTTATATCTGCCGCGATGAGCGCGCGTTCATACCGTAGGATCAAACTGAAAATAGAGCGTGGCAAGTGGTGGAATGAAGATTTCCGCACTGGCAGGCTGGCCATGCGAGTCATGAGGCATGGCCGTCACCTGCCCCTGATTGCCGCTGTTGCTGCCCCCATAGATGGCCGCATCTGTATTGAGAATTTCGCGCCAGACTCCGGCTTTGGGCAGGCCAATGCGATAGGTTTCGCGCGGCACCGGCGTGAAATTGCACACAATCACCAGCGGCGGTGCGGCACCATCACTGCGCATAAACACATAGACGGACTGGTCAGCATCATCGGCCACAATCCAGCCAAAGCCATTGGCGTCACAGTCGAGACTGGAGAGGGCAGGCAGGGTGCGGTGAAGCTGGTTGAGGTCGCGCACCAGCAGCTGCACTCCGCGATGCGGGCTGGTCTCGCACAGGTGCCAGTCCAGACTTTGGCGAAAATTCCACTCGGCGCGTTGGGCAAATTCCTGCCCCATGAACAGCAGTTTCTTGCCCGGATGTGCCCACATAAACCCATAATAGGCGCGCAGATTGGCAAATTTCTGCCATTCATCGCCCGGCATTTTGCCCAAAATCGAGCCTTTGCCATGCACCACCTCATCATGGCTCAAAGGCAGGACAAAATTCTCCGAAAAGGCATAAAGCAGGCCGAAGGTCATTTTATAATGGTGATATTTGCGATGCACCGGCTCCAGCGCCATATAGTCCAGCGTGTCATGCATCCAGCCCATATTCCATTTAAAGCCAAAGCCAAGCCCGCCATTATAAACGGGCTGCGACACACCCGGCCAGGCGGTGGATTCTTCAGCTATGGTGATTGCGCCGGGGTGGGTGGCATAGACCAGCTCATTAAAGCGGCGCAGAAAGGCCACCGCCTCATAATTTTCATTGCCGCCATCCGTATTGGGCAGCCATTCGCCGGATTTGCGCGAATAATCGAGATAGAGCATCGAGGCCACAGCATCAACGCGCAAGGCATCAATATGATATCTATCC
>DAIMHB010000207.1:0-4560 GCA_036723545.1 Beijerinckiaceae bacterium | reverse complement strand
GAGCGCCGCCTTCCAGTTTTATCGCGCCGCAATGGGTTTCTTTCAGCACCCGCGCGCAGTTACGGAACGCCTGTTCGCGGCTTTCCTCATAAGAACCGAAGGGCATGTCCACCACCACCAGCGACTGGGTTGAGCCGCGCATCACCGCGTGACCCTGCAGGATCATCATATCCAGCGTGACCGGAACCGTGGTTTCCAGCCCGTGCATGACCATGCCCAGACTGTCCCCCACAAGAATCACATCCGCCAGACCGTCCACCATGCGCGCGGTATGGGCGTGATAGGCGGTCAGGGCAACGATGGGGGTTGCGCCCTTCATGGCCGCAATATCAACACTGGTCAGACGCTTTTTGGGGGATGGGCTGGACATTGAAATACTCCTGTCTGATTTTAAAATAGCACATAGCCCCGTTGGGAGCCAGATGATCGCGCGTTCTGCTTGCTGGCCGGGTGGCAGAATCATTGGTCTCATGACAAGGTTTAGATCTGGGTGAGGAGAGTGGGTGATGAAAACAATTTTATGCTATGGCGATTCCAATACCTATGGCTCTCCCGGCAATGCGGCGGCGGCAGGGGGATATCGTCATCCTCTGGCCGCGCGCTGGACAAGTGTGGCGCAGCGGGCGCTGGGGCCGGACTATCATCTGATTGTTGAGGGCCTGCCGGGCCGCACCACTGTTCATGATGACCCGATTGAGGGCGCGCATAAAAATGGCCGCCGCACCTTGTTGGCGCTGCTGGAAAGCCATACCCCGCTGGAGGCTGTGGTGCTGATGCTGGGCACCAATGATCTGAAAGCCCGTTTTGGCCTGAATGCGGGGGATATTGCTGCGGGCGTGGGTGTGCTGCTGAAGATTATTCACAATTTTTCAATGGATTACGGGCCCATCCGCACATTGGTTGTTTGTCCGCCGCCTGTGCTTGAGGTGGGGGCCATGGCCAATATGTTTGCCGGCGCTGCCGCAAAATCACGCCAGCTTGCACCCGCCTATCGGGATATGGCGCAGGCTTATGGGGCGGCATTTCTCGATGCGGGCGCCTATATTCAGTCCAGCCCGCATGATGGGATTCATTTTGAAGCCGCTGACCATGCACAACTGGGGCAGATCATCGCGCAGCATCTGGCCGCATTATGCGCTTAAGGGCGATCAGGCCGCTTTTCTGTCGGGGAGAATTTCGTTCAGCGCCAATTCGATTGCGGCAATGCTGGCAAATGTCTTGCGGCTTTGCAGATGCAGCGGGAAGGTCACATCAAAATGGTGCTCAAGCGCCAGCATCAGTTGCACGGAGGCAAAAGAGCTTAGACCTGCGGCATAAAGGTCTGCGTTTTCCGGCAATGTGGCCATATTGACCGGCAGATTGCAATATTTGCTGATAATTTTACGGATATCCTCGGTCATAACAGGCCCCTGTCGGCTTTGATGTGTTCACTTCAGTGCATTTCAGGGGATGAATATTACAGGCCGAGGGTAAATAAATCGAAAAGCGGGCGTTTGTTTGTGCCCGCCGCGATGGCGCATGGTGCTGAGACTTCAGTGGTTCGGTCAGGCCGCGATGATTGTCTTTCGCTTGGCCAGTGTTTCATCCAGCCAGTTGGCCCGCATTTCCGGCACGGATGAGAGCAGAATTTCCGTGTAAGGATGGTAGGGGGGTGAAAACACTTTTTCTGTTTCGCCAAAGGCCACCATCTTGCCTTTTTGCATCACGGCCACCTTATTGGCGATGCGCTTCACTGTGCCCAGATCATGCGTGATGAACAGATAGGCGAGGCCGAGCCGGTCTTGCAGGTCTTTGAGCAGGCGCAAAATTTCCTCGCCCACAAGCTGGTCAAGCGCGGAGGTCACTTCGTCGCAGATAATCAGATCCGGTTCAGCGGCCAGCGCCCGCGCGATGGACACACGCTGTTTCTGCCCGCCGGAGAGTTGCGACGGATAGCGGTTGATAAAATCTTCCGGCAAATCAATTTGCCGCAACAATTCTTTCACGCGCTCGCGCACCTCTGCGGCGCTGCGCTTGAAATAAAACTGAACCGGGCGGCCAATCACCTCCAGCAGGGTCTGGCGCGGGTTGAGCGCGACATCCGGCATCTGGTAAATCATTTGCACACGGCGGAGCTGGTCGAATGTCCGGTCTTTCAGGCGTGGCGACAGGGATTGTCCCTCGAATTTAATGTCACCCTCCTCACGCGGCAAAAGGCCGGTGATGACACGCGCCAGCGTGGATTTGCCCGAACCCGACTCGCCCACCACCGCCAGCGTATCGCCACGGCGCAGATGCAGGGTGATATTGTCCACCACGCGGGCAAGTTTGGCATAGCTTGCGGTGACATTGCTGACGCTGAGCAGCGGAGCGTCTGTATTGCTATTGGCCGCGACAAAGCCCTGTCCGATGCTGCGCTCGGCCACAAGGCGGCGGGTATAGTCCTGCTGCGGATTTTGCAGGATCTGCTCGGCCTCACCAAATTCCACGGTTTTGCCGTGTCGCAAAACCATAATACTATCCGCAATTTGCGCCACGACCGCGAGATCATGGGTAATATAAATCGCGGCAGTGCCATTTTCACGGATCAGATGTTTGAACGAGGCGAGAACCTCCACCTGTGTTGTCACATCCAGCGCGGTTGTGGGTTCGTCAAACACCAATAAATCCGGCTTGGTGATCATGGCCATCGCCGCCATGGCGCGCTGCAACTGCCCGCCGGACACCTGATGCGGGTAGCGCTCGCCAAAGGTTTCCGGATGGGGCAGTTCAAGTTTGCGGAACAGAACCACGGCCTCGGCCTTGGCGGCCTCCATGCTCATCAGGCCCTGCAGCACCGGAATTTCACAAATCTGCTGATAGAGTGTCATGGCCGGATTGAAGGAGGCCGCCGCACTCTGGGCAATATAGGCCACGCCGCGCCCGCGAATGAGCGCGCGCTCGGATATGGACATCTGGCGGATGTCTTTGTCGTGAAACAAAACCTTGCCGCCGGTCATGAAGCAGTTGCCACGCGTATAGCCCAGCGCGGCCAGACCAATGGTGGATTTGCCCGCGCCCGATTCACCAATCAGGCCCAGCACCTCGCCTTTGCGCAGGGCAAGGCTGACATTGTCCACCAGCACAGGGCCGGGGCCGGCATCGGTGCGCACCTCAATGCGCAGCGCCTGTATGTCGAGGATGGTTTCGCCAAAACGCGACATGCTCATGCTCCCTCTCCGTGGCCGCGCGAATGGATCGACAGCATCCAGTCCACCACAAAATTCACACCAATGGTCAGAATGGCAATGGCGCCCGCCGGATAAATCGGCGCAAGTGAGCCAAGATTGATCATATCGCGCAGGTCTTTCACCATGCTGCCCCAGTCGGCATGGGGCGGCTGAATGCCAAGGCCAAGGAAGCTCAGCGCGGCGATGAACAAAAAGGTGAAACAGAAGCGCAGGCCAAATTCGGCCACCAGTGGCGGCACGGCATTGGGCAGAATTTCACGCCGGATAACCCACCACAGCCCCTCTCCGCGCAGCTTGGCGGCCTCAACATATTCCAGCACGGTGATATTCATCGCCACGGCGCGGCTGAGACGGAACACTTTGGTCGAGTCCAGCACGGCAATGGTGATAATCAGCACGGGCAGGTCTGTGCCCAGCACCGAGAGAATGATGAAGGCGAAAATCAGTGTCGGCATCGACAGCATCAGGTCCACAAGGCGCGACAGGATGATGTCCAGCCAGCGGCCCGCCACAGCTGCCGAAAAGCCGGTGACAATGCCGATGGAAAAGGACAAAGCTGTGATCAGCAGAGACAGGCCGATGGACATGCGCGCGCCGTAAATCATGCGGCTTAAAATGTCGCGGCCAATATTGTCACAGCCGAACCAGAACTGGCTGCTCGGGTCAGCCCAGGCATCGCCCACAATATCGGCTTCGCCATAGGGGGCAATCAGCGGTGCAAACACAGCGATCAGCAGGTTGAGGGCAATGATCACAAAGCCGATCTGGGCTGTCAGAGGAAGTTTATAGCCAAAAAGTCTCACGTCTAACTCCAGATCTCAACGCGGATGGCGTAAGCGCGGATTGCTCATAATGGCCAGAATATCAGCGATCATGTTCAGCAGGATGAAGGCCGAGGCAAAAATAAGCCCGCAGGCTTGCACCACCGGCACATCATGTTTGGACACCGCATCCACCATCAACTGGCCAAGACCCGGATAGACGAACACCGCCTCAACCACCACAACACCAACAATCAGATAGGCGAGATTGAGCGCAATCACATTGATGATGGGCGCCAGCGCATTGGGGAAAGCGTGCTGCACCACCACGCGCCACTTCGGCAGGCCTTTCAAAAAGGCCATTTCAATATAGGGACTGGCCATGATGGACAGCACCGAGGCGCGGGTCATGCGCATCATATGGGCCACAACCACCAGCACCAGCGTCATCATCGGCAGAAAGGTCAGGTTCAGTCGGTCCAGCATGGTTGATTCAGGCGTGACATTGGCCAGAGAGGGAAAAATTTCATTATCCACGGCCAGAAATTTGATCAGAATATAGGCCAGAAAATATTCCGGCACGGAAATGG
>DAIMHB010000206.1:0-4569 GCA_036723545.1 Beijerinckiaceae bacterium | reverse complement strand
GGCAAGCGCTGCATAATTAATCAAATTAAATTAGACATAATTAAAATTGTGTCTGATTTAATAATCAAATAAAATCTCTACTGGGACAGCGAGCTGGAGCCTTAAGCCTGCGTCAGGCGCAGGTTGCCCCACGCATCACTTACAGCCAGCGCGGCCAGAGCGGCGCAGATCACCGCGTTCCAGCCCGCCAGAGACAGGCCAAAGATGCGTATGGCCACAGCATCGCAGCGCACCACCTTCACGCTTTCCAGTTGTTTGAGAAAGTCCTCCACCTTGGCCGCCGTAGTGGCCGCGCCGCTGCATTCGGAAGGCCCCAGCCAGAACCCCCATTCCACACCCGAATGATAGACCCCGAACAGCGCATTGGCACCAAAAATCAGCCCCAGCGCCACCAAGCCCGGCCCGACAAGGCTGGAATAGCGCGTCCCCCGCGCCATAAACATCACCAGCACCGCCAGAGGAATGCCATAATAATAGGCCAGACGTTGCTTGAGGCACAATTCACAAGGTTGATAGCCAAAGGCCTGAAACATCCAGGCGCCGGCAAGGGTCAGGCTGGCGATAAGGGCAATCAGCGCCGCATGGTCAAAGGCTGTCAGACGTTTCATTCGGGGCTCCTCACAGCAGGCGGGCGGCAATCCAGAACCCGGCAAGGACAATCGCCACCAGAAGCAGCATGAATGTGGCAAAATGCCGTTCCAGCAAGGCTTTGACCGGCGCGCCGAAATAGGTGAGGAGGCCCGCCAGCAGAAAAAACCGCGCGCCGCGGGTGATCATCGCCAGAAGCACAAACAGCGGAAAATTATAGCCCAGCACGCCGCTGACAATGGTCACCAGTTTGAAGGGAATCGGCGTCAGGCCTTTGAGCAGAATGACCAGCCAGCCCCATTCGGCATAAAGGCTGCGCAAGGCCGCCACGCGCGCACCATAGCCATAAAGGTCAATCAGCCAGAGGCCGAGCGTGTCATAAAGCCATGCACCAATGGCATAGCCGAGCATCCCGCCCAGCACCGAGGCAATGGTGCAGATCATCGCGTAAAACAGCGCGCGATTGGGCCGCGCCAGCGACATGGGCACCAGAATCACATCCGGCGGAACAGGAAAAAACGAACTTTCGGCAAAGGCAATCAGGGCCAGCGCGTAAGGTGCGTGCACGCTTTCGCTTAACGTCAGTGTCCAGTGATACAGGCGCTTGAACATGAAAATCTCCCGTAGCGCTGTGCTCTCGCAAAACCGGACAAATGTCCAGTCCTGAATTATGAGTTCAACCAACGTGAAGGGTTTGAACGCAAGCTGAGGCGCGCGCACTATGGGGCAATAATCCACAATTTAAGCCGGAGCGGCTTGCAATCCGCTCCTGAATGCGCCATAAGCAGCCTGCGTTGCCCCTATGGCGGAACTGGTAGACGCGATCGACTCAAAATCGATTTCCGCAAGGAGTGCTGGTTCGATTCCGGCTAGGGGCACCATTTGTTTATGGCAAAAACAGGTGCCTTTGCGCCGCCATTCCTCTGCCCCGCCTCACAATGACAAGCGGTGAATCTCATAAATCGCCAATGTGGACACCGGATAAGACACGCACAGTCCGATCAGCGCGCCGCCAATCACATCGGTGACAAAATGGTGGCCGGTGGCGATACGCGCCCAGGCCATCATGATCCACACAACAAGGCACAGCTTCACCAGCGCAGGAAAAACCAGCATAATGGGCATGACCACACCGGTCAGCGTCATGATATGGCCGCTGGGGAAGGAATATTCATCCAGCACCGGCAGGGCCGAGCGGAACTTCATGTGAATTTGAAATGGTCGCCGGCGCATAATCCGGCGTTTCAGCGGCCCATAGATAAATTGCAGAATGCCGACATTGCCGAGCGCAATCGCAATCACAATCGTTCCGTATTTTGGATCAATCGCAATCAGGCCCAGCGCGACAAGCGGATAGATCCAGAGATTTCCGAGCTTTGAGAACAGACGGGCCAGCCCATGGGATGCAGGATTGCGCGCAGAGGCCATAAAAAAACTGACCAGCGTGATTTCCAACCGATGGATTGTGTGCAAAATTCTTGTCATTCATTCAATGCCTGTCCGCAGCAATCCATTCATATCACACTGAGGCCAGACTTGACGATAGAGTTTACTGGTTCCAGTTTACGCCAAGCTGTGCGATAGGTGGACAGATAAATATGATTCTCGAAGAATCAATCTGCGTGAATATATCCAGTGCATATAGCTTTCATTACCGATACATGGGTGCCGCAAATCAACGGTGTTGTTATTGCCCTTCAGGCGCTGGTGGACAGCGCCGAGGCCAATGGCTGCACAATCAGTGTGATCAGCTATCAGGACTTTCCGTCCTTTCCGGTTCCCACCTATCCTGAACTGCGGTTTGCGCTGGCTCTGCCTGGACAAATCGGGCGTCGGATCAGGGATTGCGGCGCCGATCATGTGCATATTGCGACAGAAGGATCGCTGGGGCTGGCCGCGCGGCTGTGGTGCAAGGCCAACAACCACCCATTCACCACCAGTTTTCATACCCGTTTTCCTGAATATATCGCCGCACGTTTTCCGGTGCCTTTGTCCTGGAGCTATCGGGTTTTACGCTGGTTTCACAATGCCGGTGCGGGGGTAATCGTCACCACAACCACATTGCAGACTGAATTGCAGGCACAGGGGTTCGACCATGTCGCGGTTGCGCCGCTGGGTGTTGATCTCTCCCGGTTCAGGCCGGGCGACAAGGCCTATATTGACCTGCCACGGCCGGTTTTTCTGTATGTCGGACGGGTGGCTGTCGAAAAAAATCTGGCTGCATTTCTCAGCCTGAACTTGCCGGGATCAAAGGTGGTGGTTGGCGACGGACCTGCGCGGGTCCAATTACAGGCCCGCTTTCCGGATGCGCATTTTTTAGGCATGAAACCGCATGAGCAAACACCACTCTATTATGCGGCCGCGGATGTGTTCGTATTTCCCAGCCTGACCGATACGTTCGGCACCGTTCTGCTGGAGGCCATGGCCTGCGGCGTGCCTGTGGCGGCCTTCCCTGTGCCCGGCCCGAATGATGTCGTAGGCGGGGGCGGCATACTGAACCATGATCTGGGCAAAGCCTGTCTGGAGGCCCTCTCTGTCTCGCCGGAACAGGCCATGGCTCAGGCGCATTCATTCCGCCAGTCCGAAAGCAGCGCACGCTTTTTCCAGATGGTGCGCCATTTGGCGGCGCGGGCCAAAGACTAACGCGCCGGTATAGTCCCGGGCTACGGATCATATACTCAATCGCCATCGGATGGCAGCGGAGTGGACGCAATGCTCTACGGCGCACTGGCGACGATTTTGAGTGTATGCGCGACATTCTCGGGGCATAAAACAAGCCCTGCGGATGATCCGGCAGGGCTTGACTATAAGAGAGTGTCGTTGGTTGCTGGGGCAGCAACGACCGACCGTCTGGATCGTTTGGCACCCAATCCATCCCGCTTCATTTAGAGTCTGTTGCCTTTACACGGAAACGTCTCCCTCGCCCCGCGCGCGGAGAGAGGGTTGGGGTGAGGGGCATTTTTATGAGTCCACGCCCCTCATCCTGTCCTTCTCCCCGTTCATCCTTCGAGAGCCTCAGGATGACGGGGAGAAGGAACGCTCACAGTGTGTTTCCATCTAAAAACAGCATGCTCTAAAAAACAACAGGCTCCAGCCGCCCCTTATATAAACTCGCCACCCTTCGCCCACGCAGGAGGTGTGGCTGGGTCATACAGATGATCTTGCCTTCAACGCCAAAGATGCCACCGCGCCCCTTGCCTGAAGGCATGGGTTTCAGGCTATAATCAGGCAACACCGCCCCAGACACCCGAGTGACGCTTTTGCCCCATTTCACCATGCCGCGCCAAAATGACCTCGCTCTGGCGCATATCCGCAACAATTCCGGTCTCTGCTTCAGCCGTCTGCCCAATGGCGCATTGTTTTCAATGGATTATATTCAGGACGACGCCAAGCTCCAGATCAATCAGGTTTATGGCTCACCTGTGGCCAATGGCATGGGGCAGATTTATCTGCGGATTGAAGGCGAAAATATCCCCACATTCGGGCCCAATGCCGCAGGGGTGATCGGCCATGCTGATGACCGCTTTCTCTGGCAGGGCCAGACCAGCGGCATCCGGCATCAGGTCATTCTCTGGCTGCATCCACAAGAGAATATATGGTTCTGGCGGGTGGATGTCACCAATTTGCGCCACGAGCCCTTATCTTTTGATGCGCTGTTCATTCAGGATACCGGCCTTGGCGCGCCACAGTTTCTCATGGGCAATGAGGCCTATGCCAGCCAATATCTTGACCAGCATATCGAGCACCATGACACCTTCGGCCCGATTGTGATGACCCGCCAGAATCTGACGCAACAGGGCGGCAATCCATGGGTTGCGCATGGCTGCCTCAACGCGTCCAAGGTCTTTGCGACGGATTTCCGGCAATTTACCGGCCCCGAACACCGCATAGCCGCAGATGTCGAATGGCCGTTCGGCGAAAACCTGCCCGCGCAGGTGCTGCAATTTGAGAGCGGCTGCGCAGCCCTGGAAACACATGCAC
>DAIMHB010000205.1:0-4578 GCA_036723545.1 Beijerinckiaceae bacterium | reverse complement strand
CCAATTATAATGGCACGCCCACACTGATGATCCGGCTGGCCAATGCGCGGCACAATTCCATTTCGGATGCCACGGCGGTTTTATGGGTGCTGGTGTTTGAATATAGTGCCGAGGGGCAGAGGTTTCGCCGCTTTCACCGGCTGCCGCTCACCCGCCATGAAAATCCGAGCTTTATGCTGTCCTGGACGCTGTTTCATCCGATCAATGAAAATAGCCTGCTCTATGGCAAAACAGCTGAGGACCTGATCCGCGAGGATGTGCAGTTTATTCTGACCGTGAAAGGTGTGGATGAAACCTCAGCGCAGGAATTGCGCGCCCGCACCACCTATACCGCCCGCACCCTTCTCTGGGGGCGGGTCTATGCCGATATTCTCACCACCGACAGCAATGGCGTGGTGACGCTGGACTACGCGCCTTTTAACAAAACCGTTGAGGAGACGAAACGCAATCCGCCTTCCTCACTCTGAATCACTCTGCGCGGGGCCGGGAAACGTGGGGGCTACCGCTTGCTGAACATCAGTCCCAGTTTGGCCACACATTCCACCGCCGCTATGCTCAGGGCCACATCCATCCGGCTGGTGATGATAAAGGCCGCCGCGAAGGTGATCAGACTGCCGGTCAGGCGCGGTTTGATCACATCCGTATAGGGTCTGGCTTTTGCCGGAACAGCCGGAACAACCTCCGCCGGAGGCAGGGTTCCATCCATGCTGTCATAGCCTGTGTCGGCATTCACCGGTAATGCGCTGCTGATATGGGCCTTTTCAATCAGCCCCATCGCAATCGTGTCATTGGTCAGGCGGTCGATCAGAATAAAGCCGCCCAGCTCACGGTTGGCCGCATAGGTATCGCAGACAATGGCGCGGTCGAGGGTCAGCTCCAATGTGCCGATTTCATTCAGCTCCAGCGCCGAAGTCGTGTCTTCGACAAGGCCGGTGCCGATATTGATTTTGGCGATTTTGGCCCCCGGCGTGGCGAGAGATGTGCGGGTGCCGAGCTTGATGAGATAGGACTTTTCCGGCACCATCGCCGTGGGCGAAACCCACAGCAGCTTGGCGGTGAGCACATCCGCCACCATCGCCGGCTGGCTGGTGAGGGTGATGACATCACCGCGCGAGGCATCGACCTCATCGGTAAGTGTGAGTGTGACCGACTGGCCGGCCACGCCCAGGGCGGCGTCTTTGTCGCCGACAATCACGCGCGCCACCTTGGTGTCACGGTTGGAGGGCAGAATGCGCACGCGGTCGCCGGGGAACACGCGTCCACCGGCGATCAGGCCGGAAAAGCCACGGAAATCATGCGAAGGCCGGTTGACCCATTGCACCGGCAGCCGGAAGGCGGCATCGCGCAGATGGTCCTCTATCTCGACTGTTTCGAGATAGGTGAGAAGCGACGGGCCCTGATACCAGCCCATATGGGCGCTGGGCTCTAAAATATTGTCGCCATCCTTGGCCGCCACCGGAATGCAGACTATGGCATCAAACCCGAGGTTCGCCGCAAATTCACGGTAATCCGTCTCGATTTTGCTGTAAACATCCGCCGAATAGTCCATCAAATCCATTTTATTGACGGCGACAACGATGTTTTTCACGCCCAGCATCGAGACAATATGGCTGTGGCGGCGGGTTTGTGGCAAAATGCCCTTGCGCGCATCCACCAGCAGAATGGCAAGGTCTGCGGTTGAGGCGCCGGTGGCCATATTGCGGGTATATTGCTCATGGCCCGGCGTATCCGCCACAATGAACTTGCGGCGCGGCGTGGCAAAATAGCGATAGGCCACATCAATGGTGATGCCCTGTTCCCGCTCGGCCTCCAGCCCGTCCACCAGCAGGGCGAAATCAAGGTTCGCGCCCTGTGTGCCGTGTTTTTTCGAATCATTGGTCAGGCCGGAGAGAATATCATCCGGCACCATTTTGGCCTCATAGAGCATCCGGCCGATCAGCGTGGATTTGCCATCATCGACAGAGCCGCAGGTGATGAAGCGCAGCAGGGTTTTCTCAGGCGCCGCAAGGAGAGAATCGTTCACGGCCAGCATCAGAAATATCCCTCTTGCTTTTTCTGTTCCATCGAGGCGGAACCATCCTGATCAATCACGCGGCCCTGACGCTCGGAGGTGTGGCTTTCGCGCATTTCCTTGATGATGTCGGGCAGGGTGGCGGCGGTTGACTCAATCGCGCCGGTCAGCGGATAACAGCCCAGCGTGCGAAAGCGCACCATGCGCATTTCCGGTGTTTCGCCCGGATTCAGGGGCATACGTTCATCATCCACCATGATCATCGTGCCGTCGCGCTGCACCACGGGACGTTCTTTGGCATAATAAAGCGGCACAATCGGGATATTTTCGCGGGCGATATAGTCCCAGACATCGCCTTCCGTCCAGTTGGACAGCGGAAAGACACGCAAACTCTCGCCGGGTGCTTTGCGGGTGTTGTACAGGTGCCAGAATTCCGGGCGCTGGTTTTTCGGGTCCCAGCGGTGCTGCGCGGTGCGGAAGGAGAAGATGCGCTCTTTCGCGCGGGATTTTTCCTCGTCGCGCCGCGCACCGCCAAAGGCCGCGTCAAATTTATATTTGTCCAGCGCCTGTTTCAGCCCTTCGGTTTTCCACATGTCGGTGTGGACGCGCGAGCCATGGGTGAAAGGGTTGATGCCCTGCGCCCGTGCTTCGGGGTTGATATGAACAATCAGGTCCAGCCCCAGCTCCTTGACCCGCTGGTCACGGAACTGGATCATCTCCCGGAATTTCCAGGTTGTATCAACATGAAGCAGCGGAAACGGCAGTTTGCCGGGTGCAAAGGCTTTAATCGCCAGATGCAGCATCACGGCAGAATCCTTGCCGATGGAATAGAGCATCACGGGATTGTCGCATTCGGCGATCACCTCCCGCATGATATGGATGCTCTCGGCTTCCAGACGATCCAGATGGCTTAAGGTGCGGTCATATTCCGCACGAATGGCAGCGTTCATTTTTCAGTCTCTGTTGCGCGGGTGAGTGTTCCGTCTTCGGACACATGCAGCCCGCATTCCTTCTTGGCTTCGTCTTCCCACCACCAGCGGCCCGCGCGTTCCGGCTCGCCGGGCGCGATGGCCCGTGTGCAGGGCGCGCAGCCAATGGAGAGAAATCCCTGATCATGCAGCACGTTGTAAGGCACACTCAAAGCCTTCACCTCGGCCACAACCTGCGGGCGTGTATAATCGGCCAGCGGATTATATTTGATGAGGCCGCGTCCTGAATCGTCCTCGGCAAAAACCAGATGGTCGCGGTTGGCGGATTGCCCACCGCGAAGGCCGGTGATCCAGCCCTTCGCCCCAGTCAGCGCGCGCACGAGCGGCTCCACCTTGCGCACATGGCAGCAGGCCTTGCGGCAGTCCACGGCCAGATAAAAGCCATTGATGCCCTGATCGGCAATTAATTCCTGCAAGGTGTCCGCCTGCGGATAAAAGGCCCTGATGCGGCGGGCATAGCGCTCCTCGGTGGCCTGCCAGACATCATAGGTCTGGGTAAACATTCTGCCCGTGTCGAGTGTCACAAGCTGGATATTCAGGTTTTGCGTGGCGATGTGATGGGTGAGAAGCTGATCCTCAATGCCGAAACTGGTGGTGAACACCAGCGGCCCCTGCTGCTGCGCGATGAGCATGAGGCGTTCTGGCAATGAGAGCGCGGCGAGCTGGGCATTGAGGCTCATTTTGCCGCCCTCCGGCGATCCAGAATCGAACCCGCATGGGCATAGCCGCGCTGATAGGCGACATCGCGGGCCTGATAGGCGGCGCGCCATTGCGCCTGCGGCATCCGCAGGGCGCGGTCATCCGGAATTTCGATGGTGTTGAAGCCGCAGGCCAGCGCCGAGGCATATTGGTCGGGCAGCAGCGGGCCAAATGCCCGCAGTTCTTTTTTGAAGCCGGCCCGGCGCAGCTGGCGCGCCAGCGAAAAGCCGCGCCCGTCGGAAAAGGCCGGAAACTGCACCGCCAGCAGCGCCACCTGGTCAAAATAGGGCACGACATCCGCCACTTCGGTTGTGTTGGGCAACAGCAGCCCCAGACGCCCCTTGCGCAGCACATTGGCCCCCTCATGGACGCGGGCGAGCGGTACAATCACATCCTGCTCAAAGGGCCATGCCTCGCCGTCGCCCAGCAGGCTCCAGCAGTTTTCAGAAAAATAGCCTTCAGAGATGAGAACCATCTTCCACCTCGCGTTCCAGAGCCGGTTTGAACTTCGCCTGACCAATGCGGCGATAGGTGTCGATAAAGGCCTCGTCGCCCTGCCGCTCGGCAAGGTAAATCTCGACGAGATGCTCAATCACCTGCGGCACTTCATGCGCCTCAAGGCCGGGGCCCAGCCGCTCGCCGATCGAGGCCGAGAAGGTGGGGTCGCCGCCCAGCGTGATCTGATAGGACTCGCGGCCAGACTTTTCCAGCCCCAGAATACCAATGGCGGCGATATGGTGATGACCGCAGGCATTAATGCAGCCGGAAATTTTAATTCCCAGCTTGCCGATCAGCTTCTGCCGTTCAGGGTCGGCAAACACCTTTGAAATATCCTGCGCAATGGGAATGGCGCGGGCGGTGGCCAGCGAGCAATAATCC
>DAIMHB010000204.1:0-4585 GCA_036723545.1 Beijerinckiaceae bacterium | reverse complement strand
CACCCTCAAGGGCTTCAAACAATTCCGGCTTGATCAGACCAATGCCGGAATAGACAAAAGGCACCACCTCGCCCTCATGGCGCTTTTTGAGGCGGCCATCTTGATCCATCGAAAAATCACCGGGCCAGTCCACCCCCACACTGTTGGCGGTGCTGGCCACCAGCAGCAAAATGTCCATTTTATCAGCATCCCAAATTTCGGCGAGACGCGCAATATTGGAGTGCGGCCCCTCCAGCCAGATCGCATCGGTGTTGCAGATGTAAAAGGGCGCTTTGCCCAGCAGCGGCAAAACCTTCTTGATGCCGCCACCCTGATCGAGCAGACGCGCGCGTTCATCCGAAATGGTGATCTTCGGGTGGGTGCGGGTGGCAAGATGGTGTTCAATCTGATCAGCCAGATGATGCACATTGACAATGGCCTGCTGAACACCGGCGGCGGCAAGCGCATCGAGAATAGTGTCGATCATCGCCTTGCCGCCAATTTTAACCAGCGGTTTGGGCAGTGTTTCCGTCAGCGGGCGCATCCGCGTGCCCAGACCCGCCGCAAACACCATTGCGTTTTCGGGTATTTTTGTCATCAGCTTCTCTGTCCGGTGAGATGGGGCACATAATCCGCAAACCAACTGCGCAAATCGCGCAAAGCCGGATGCGCAATGTCCTTGGCCAGATAATGTTCAATGCGTGGAATATGCCGTAAATAATGCGGTTTGGCATCGCGCTTGTCGAGACGGGCGAAAATGCCAAGAATTTTGGTGGCGCGCTGTGCCCCCATCAGCGCATAGGCTTTGGCAAATTCATTGACATCAAAGCCGGGGTCTTTGCTGCGGCGAAAGCCCAGATAAGCGCCCAGCAACTGGATTTCCATGGCATCGGGCACAGTCACGCGGGCATCCTGCAGCAAAGAGGCCACATCATAGGCCGGATGGCCGATCACGCAGTCCTGAAAGTCCAGAATGCCAACCCGCCCCAGCCCGCTGCGCTCGGGCATCCAGATCAGGTTCGGAGAGTGAAAATCGCGTAGAACCCATGTCGTTTTGGCATGAATCAAGCCATGCAGCGCCCGCCGCCAGACATTGACAAATTGTGCTTTGGCGGCAGAGGACAGGGACTTATGCGCCACATGCGGCACATACCAGTCGGTGAGCAGTTCCACCTCAATGGACAGCGCATCAAGATCATAAGGCGGCAGCACATGCTCGCTCGCCTCGATGGGCAGAGTTTTCGGCAGATCCATGCTGTGCAGAGTGGCCAGAACCTCCAGCGCTGCCAGATAACGCTCCGGAATTGGGGCGTTATTATGGGTGAAGGGCTCCGTGCCCAGATCTTCAAGAATGGCGAGGCCGGTCTGGCGGTCGGCGGCATAGGTGTAGGGTGCCGAAAAGCCAAGGCGGCGCAATCCATCAGCTATGGCCAGAAAGGCATCAATGGTTTCGGCGCGGTGCACCAGCGTGGAATAGGATTTGCCCAGCCGGATCGGAATTGTGTCGGGACGCGGCGGCGAAATCATCAATACAGCGGTTGTGCCATCGGGGCGCAGCAAGCGTTCATAGGCCCGCGATGAGGCATCCCCCTGCATATGGTGGCGTGTTGCCTGCGACCAGCCACCCAAAACCAGCAAATCATGAATGGCGCGGGCGCGCTCCAGCCGTTCGGCAAATTTGCCATAGCCGGTGAGAACGGCGATGCGGGCAGAGGGCCCGTCGGCCAGATCAAGATGAAACGCAATGTCCAGCCGGTCCGGGCTGGTCAGCTCGCCCAGCCGGTCGGCCCATTCCACCATCAGCAGGGCGCTCGCGCTGGCCTCATCCCAGCCCAGATCCAGAATTTCGTCCTCACTTTTAATGCGGTAGAGATCCGCATGGACAATGGGAAAGCGCGCACCCTCATAAATCTGCATCAGGGTGAAGGTGGGGCTGGGCACTTCGAGTTCAGGCTCCTGTGTCAGCCGCCGGATCAGCGCGCGGGCAAAGCTGGTTTTGCCGGCACCAAGGTCGCCTGAAAGGGTCAGCAGGTCGTCCGCGCCCACCAGCAGCATGACTTCATCAGCAAGGTGGCCGGTCTCCACCTCGTCGTGCAGCGCTACGGTCCAGCGTGTGGTCTTGCCCTCCTGAGTCATCAGCACATCAACCTTTCAATCAAGGAGTTTTCAGCTTGCAGAACGTTTGTGTGCGGGCAATGGCAGGCGAGCGGACTGAGCCTGCGCTAGGCCCTGTGCAGCGGAGGCCGAAAGCTGTTCCTTTTCAGGCATATGCGTTGGGAAAATGCAGGTGATGCTGGTGCCCTTATGCGGGGCGGAGTCAATCTTGACCTTGCCGCCATGCAATTCGACAAAGGAGCGCACGATGGACAGGCCCAGCCCGACACCGCGATGGCGCGAACCAACCGTGTGGGTGGCAAACCGGTCGAATATTTTGTCGAGCACATCGGAGGGAATGCCGCGCCCCTGATCACTCACACGGATGATCACGGCATCATCCTGGCGCGAGGCGGCAAGCGTGATCGTCTGCCCCGGTGAGGAAAAACCAATGGCATTGGAGAGAAGATTGAACAGAATTTGTTTCAGGCGCTTGGCTTCGGCCATGAAGGTGCCGATATCGTCGGTCACGATAATATCCAGCCGCAGGGACGCTTCGTCCAGCCTGTCCTGAACGCCTTTTGCCGCCGCATCAATGGTGGCCGCAATATCCACCTCCTCGCGGTTCAGCTCCATCGCGCCCGCATCAATCGAGGCGAGATCAAGAATATTGTCGATAATTGCCATCAGCGCGTCCGAGGACTTGGTGACATGGTCGAGATATTCCCGCTGCTTGGCATTCAGCGGCCCCACCCGCTCCTCGCCCAGCATCTGGATAAAGCCGATGATGCTGGTGAGCGGCGAGCGCAGCTCGTAGGAGACGTGATGCACAAAATTGTTGCGCAGGGTTTCAGCTTCGACAAGGGCGGCATTGCGGTCGGTCAGGGCGCGCTCCACCTCAACCGTGGCGCTGACATCCGAGAAGGTGATGAGCGTGGCACCATCAGGCAGGGGCGCCAGTGTGCAGTCCAGCACTTTGCCATTGGTGCAGGTCATGCGCCGCTTGAACCCGACCCGCGCCTCGGCAAGGCCGGTGATGGCGCCGCGCAGCTGTGTCCATATATCGGGGTCGGGCAGCAGCACGGCACAGGCGCTGGCAAAGGCGTCCACATGTGGGCGGGAGTCGAGCTGGGCAAGATCCAGCCGCCATAAATGCGCCAGCGCCGGATTGTAAAGATTCAGCCGACCATCAGTGCCGAACACCGCAACACCTTCCTGCAAGGTGTCCAGCGTTTCGCTCTGCACACGGTTGAGGGCGTTAAAGCGCCATTGCAGATTATAGGCCTGCGTCACATCGTCATAAAGATAGGTGACACCGCCCTGCGAATTGGGATTGGTGACCACCCGCAGCGTGCGGCCATCGGGCAAAAACCATGAATAGGACTGAGGCTCGATGGTTTGATAGGCGGCCAGAAGGCTTTGCTTCCAGCTGCGGAAATCCGCCTGTTCCGGCAGGCGCTGTTCGGCGCGCAGCATGTCCAGCACTTCGCCGTCGGTCGGGTTCTGATCGAGAAATGCGCTGTCCAGCGACCAGAGCTGACGATAGGCCGAATTGTAAAAAACCAATCGTTTGGCGCCATCAAAAATGGCCACAGCCGTTTGCAGCTGGTCCAATGTGCGGGCATGGGCCTCGTTCAGGCGGCGCAGATCCGCCTTTGCGGTTTCGGCTTCATAAAGATCATAGGCAAAACCGGCTGAGCCGCCGGGCCCCGGCACATCTGTCACATCCAGCGGGCGGCGCTCACCGGCAATGACCGCCGTAAGGCGCTGGTGCCAGATTTTTTGCTCTGCAAGCGCATCACGCGCCTGTGCCCGCTCGGATTCATCCAGCAGTTCGATATGGCGGCTGAGCACATCCAGCGTATCGCGCGCCTCAACGGCACGGGCATAGGCGCGGTTGACCCAGACCAGCCGGCCTGCGGCATCGCGCAGCCAGCTCGCATCGGGCAGGGCATCCAGCAGGGCGCGCTGCACGCTCAGTTCGCTCAAGGCCCGCGCATGGCGCTCACGCAGGCGCGTCAGCTCCAGCCGGTCGCCGGAAACATCGCAGATGCGCAAAATAGCCCGGCCGGCAATCGCCCGGCCCTCGGCTTCGAGATGGCGGCCTTGCACCGTTTGCAGGGCCATGCGAAATCCCTCGCCGCGGCTGCGCAGACGGTCCACCGCATTGTCCATGTCCTGCGCCTGATCTGGCGGGAGCCAGGAGCCAAATCCAAGAACACGGCGCGGGATCGGCAATTCGCTGACCAGAGAAATATCGCCCTCAATATCCGGCTCGCCTGAGGTGCTGCCCCAGACCACGACAATTTGTGGTTCGGACGACAGAAACACATGGGCGCGGTCCAGTTTCACCCGCAATTCGCTGGCTGTGCGGGTCAGTTTGGCCTCGCGCTCTGCCCAGCGGTTGCGGCTGCTGATGTAGAGAACCGCGGTCAGGGTTGTGATCAGAACCAGCCCGACAAACATGCCGGTGCCAAGCATGCCCGGGTTATGGTCAAAAACGGTCATGGGC
>DAIMHB010000203.1:0-4592 GCA_036723545.1 Beijerinckiaceae bacterium | reverse complement strand
CCACAAATCCCGCCCATGCCTGAACTCAAGCTCGATCCGCTCACCCGCCAGCCGTTTGAGCAGCATCTGCACATCAGAGAGCACATCGGAGAGCTGAATCACCTGCGGGCGCAGAGTCTGGCGGCGTGAGAAGGCCAGCAACTGGCGCACCAGCCCCGCCGCACGATTGGCATTCTGCTTGATCTGCATAATGTCCTGAAAGGACGGGTCGGTGGGCCGGTGGCTGTTGAGCAATAAATCCGAATAGCCGATGATGGCGGTGAGCACATTGTTGAAGTCATGCGCCACGCCGCCAGCCAACTGGCCGATCGCCTGCATTTTCTGGCTCTGGGCGAAGCTCTCCTGCAAGGTGCGCTGTTCGGTCATTTCCAGCGCAAACACATTGGCGCGGCGCTGACCATCGATATTTTCAGCCGCAGAGAAGAACAGACGGGCGGAGCGATTGCCCGCCCCCTCCAGCGCCGCATCAATCGGAGCAATGTCCGATTTGCCGGCACCGGCCTCTTTCAGGGCCGCAAGAACTTTATCCCTGTCCCGCTCGGCAATCGCACTCAGCACAGAGCGCTGATTGCCCTCAAAATTACCGCTCAGCGCCAAGGGCATCAGCTTGACAAAGGCCGCATTGGTTTCAAAAATCGCGCCATTTTCGCCGACGATGGCAATGGCCATGGGTGTCGAGTTGAAGAAACGGGCAAAGCGCACTTCGGCCACCCGCACATTCTCCTCGCGGTCCTCACCCGCCGCGCGATTGATCACAAGCGTGCGCGACGAACCGGGCGTTCGGTCCTGCCCATAGGCGACGCGATGCAGCAGCCGCACGGGCAGGGTTTTGCCATTGCGGCATTTCAGATCGAGATCGAATTGCTGCGTGCGCACATCACCAGCTGCACCGGTCATGGAGGTGATCAGCGCCGCGCCATCACCGGCAATAATATCCGACAGAACCAACCCGCCGGAACCGACCTGCGCCAGATCATAGTCCAGCCAGCCCGCCAGCGTGGTGTTGATATAGGTAATCTGCCCATCCGCCTCGACCGACAAAAAGCCCGAAGGGGCATGGTCGAGAAAATCAATCGCATGTTGCAATTCCTGAAACACATTCTCGTGCCGCTCACGCTCGCGCGTGGTTTCGGTGACAGTCCAGAGCGTGATGGCATTGCCATTGCGGCGGTCCAGCGGGCGGGCGCGCAGCTGATACCAGCCAAATGCCCCCTCGCCGGACAGGGACGGCGCCAGACGCACCTCCTCGGAGCCGCGTTTGCGCTCACGTGCGGCCTGTGCCAGACGATACACCGCCTCGGACACTTCCGGCGTGCCGGAAAACAGCCGCTCAACCACGCGGATGTCAGAGGGCTCGTGCGCACCGGACATATTCATATAGGTGTCATTGGCATACAGAATCTGGCCATCGGCAGAGGTCACCAAAATCCCGTCGGCGGAGGTATCCGCCATCAGTTTGGTCAGGTCATTGCGGGTGGACTGGCCGGAAAACTGGATCAGATTGATCGTCAGGGCAAAAATGCAAAATACGCCCGTGAGGGCCAGAAACGCCAGAATACCGATCAGAAAAGGGGCGGCCATCTCATTGGGCAAAACAGAAAACAGCACAGAAAGGCCGATCAGCACCAGCGCCAGAATCAGCACCCGCGCCGGACTGCCGGATTTATCCAGACGGTCGACAGTTCTTGAGATAGTTTGCGGTGCTGACATTCCCGATCCTGACACTAAAAACACCCTGATCACGCCCCGGACACCGGCTTTACACCAGATGAACCCCAGAGTCGTCTTTTGACTATACTATAGGGTCTGCCGCCCCAAAGCGGTAGCATAAAGCGCCTTAATGAACCATCAACCCTCAGCCTCAACCCACTTATACACGGCATTTGATTTGTATTTTATGAGATAATCCCCATGAATGATAAAGAATCTGTAGACGACGGATCTCCTGTGATTGTTTCGTCATAAAGTTGGGGCTATAAGCCACTCAAATTCAGCAGGAGATACTGAAATGTCGGGTAGCCAAGCTCTGCAAACGGACTATCGTCCTTCCGAAGACGAACCGTTTATGAATGATCGTCAGCGTGATTATTTTCGCCGGAAATTACTGCTCTGGAAGGAAGAAATTCTGCGCGAAAGTCGGGAAACACTTGCCACGTTGCAAAACGAGAGCGAAAACCATCCTGACATTGCCGATCGTGCCTCATCCGAATCAGACCGCGCCATCGAGCTGCGGGCGCGTGACCGCCAGCGCAAGCTGATCTCCAAAATCGAGGCGGCCATGTCCCGCCTTGATGAAGGCACTTACGGCTATTGCGAGGAGACCGGCGAGCCGATCTCGCTCAAGCGTCTTGATGCCCGCCCGATTGCAACCCTGTCCATTGAAGCGCAGGAACGCCATGAGCGGCGCGAAAAGGTCTACAAGGACGAATAAAGGCTTGAACCTCGGTTTTGCCTCACCAGCAAAAATTTTAATAAAACCTCACCCTGAATCTAAGGGTGAGGTTTTTTAAAGCGTGTTGCTTTTTTATGGACATTCTTTATGAGCGTCCCCTCTCTACCCCCCTCATCCTAAACGAGGGCGCAGCGCGGCTCTCAGCGTGAGTCGCGCACCGTCTTGAACGTCTGACTGTCAGTCCAGCTTGACCGGACGCCCCAGCAGGCGCGCCATTTCCAGTTCCAGCTCGTCAATGGGCAGGAGCACATCGGCAGCCTGGGCCTGCGGCTCGGCCTCCGGCAAGGGCGGTGCAACCGGCTGAAGCGCGATTTGCGGTCGTTTCTGCTCACTGGGTTTCGCAGGTGTCACGGGCCGTGACGAAGCGCTGGCGGACAGTGATCCTGACGGCTGGCGCGCGGAAAGGGGTGTCAATGTGCGGGGTTGCGGCACCGGACGCGAAATGAAGGGTGTCCGGTCAAAGACTTTTTGCGGATCTTCCTTCGGTTCGACAGGTTTGTCCGTGACTGTTTTTTTAGGGCTGGAATCAGGCGGCGTTTCTTCTGCCCCAAGTGCCTCGGCCACAGCACGCGCGCCCTGTCGCCGTATCGGCAGGGCCTGGTCTTCACGCGGCAAAACCACCTCGGGGGCGCTCGCGGCAACAGCCTCCGGCAAAGCGGGCGCGGCTACGGTCTGCGCAGACTCGGCAACCGGAGGTTCAATCACGACCGGCGGCGCTTCAGCTGTGTCTTTAGCCGGCTCAGGAGGATGCGATACGGGCTGAACCTCCGGCGGCGCGGCGACGGGCGCGGCAGTGGCGACAGCCGGAGGTTTCTCCGCTGCCGAAACCGGCGGAGCGGCCACAGGCACCGCCTCAACCGGCACCGGCGACTTCGCGGCCTCGGGCGGGTTGACGCCATATCCGACCACAGGGCGGACATGGGGGACGGAACCTACACCCGTTCGGACAGGCACGGTGGAGGGAACAGGGACGACAGGCGGAACAGGGGCTGCGGGCGGAACAGGCCGGGGCTTATCCTCCGCCGGCTTCATATTCAGTTCGCTGGTTTTGACTTCGACAATATTCGCTGCTGCCGTGTCTGACGAGCGGTCTTCAATGGCTTTTTGAATGCGGGCATCAATATGCACAGGCATGGCCGGAGGGGACTGGGCCGCATCCTTATCACCGGCGCGCTCTTTTTCACGTGTTGGGATTGCGCTGCGGATGATGCCCGTCTCGACAACAAGGTCATTGGGCCCGCCGATCATCACCAGATGTTCGACCTGATCGCGCCGCACCAGCACGAGCTGGCGGGTGCGATCCAGATCAAACACATCCACAACCGCCAGACGGGACGCCTTGCCTCCGGTTGCGACAGAACGCACCCGACTCTGAAAGATCATGCGAAACACGATGATCAAAGTTAAAGCAATTGCAACGCCAACTGCAAATATCACTCCCGCTTGCATGATTCTGCTATCTCCAATGAGGGAGTTCAAAAGTTGCAGCATTCAAACCAACCTCTGCTCATTTACGCCGAATATGTAAAATCTCATATCTCTGGCTGGCACTCTATATCAGCAGGCCTGCATCGTCACCAGTATCGTTAACAAATGGTTAACGCTCATCAACAGTTAAGATGTCTCACGCTTCTGCGCCGCCCAACCGGACTGAACCGGTAATTTTGACTTTACAGCTTTAAATTCGCACCACCTTGCGCCATATTGACGGCATGACATCACGTCCGCGCCCGCCCAATCCGAAACTGACCCGCCCGAAAGCCCAGCGCATGGAGCTGACGCCGCTGGAGCCGCATCTGGCCGCGCTGCTCAATCCGGCTTTAGCCGAAAAAAAGCCGAAAACCGCGCCCAAAGGCTTTTCTGAGGCCGGACAAAGCGGTTTTGACACTGGCCCCGCCAGTCGTACTGTGAAAATTGACAGCCATCTGGCACAAAAGCTGAAGCTGGATGCTCCCACCATTGCGTGGGAAATCTTTGCCGAAGGCGCAGAAACCGCCAAGCGCCCGCCGCGCCGCCGTCCGGCCTCGCAAAATTTTGAAGCGCCCAGCGGTGCCAGCGCCACCGCGCAATCGCTGCAAAGCCTGCTGGAGGCGGGAGACCCTAATTTCCGCGCCGCCAAGCCCTGGGTGCCGCACCGCCC
>DAIMHB010000202.1:0-4592 GCA_036723545.1 Beijerinckiaceae bacterium | reverse complement strand
GTTAATGTCCGAATGATTGCATCACGCGGATGTCTTTCCAGCTTGTCCAAGCGCGCTTGGGTGCAGCCATCTGGCGGCGGTTAAATGCGGCTTTGGCCTTTGCGTGGGCCTTGTCGGCAATGTCGCGAACAAGTGCGACCGCCTGAATATAACGCGCCTGCTTGGCATAATGCCAAGCGTTGATCAGGGCGTTGCGCCATGACTTCGGGTGGCTCCTTGGTGTTGCCTTTGCGCCGCGCTGGCCGCGCAACACCCGCCATGCCCGTGTCATCACGTCTTTGCGGATTGTGGTGGCTGCGGTATTGGTCATTGGCTTAGTCTCTTCTCTTGCTATGATGCTAAAAGTATCTTATTATTCTAAAAAGTCAATGCTTTTTATATTAAATAATACAAAAAGGATCAAAAAATGAGTGTTAAAAGTTTGACCAGTGGACAATGCCGTGCGGCAAGAGGGTTATTAAACTGGTCTCAAAGTGCCTTAGTTGATGCCTCCGGCGTGAGTATCGCCACAATTAAGCGTCTTGAGGCGCAAGCCGGTGCATTGGTCGGCAATAAGCCAACGATCGATGCCCTAATAAATGCCCTTGAGGCCGCTGGCGTTGAGTTTATAGGCGAGGGCGTGGCGATGGATGCGGGCGGCGCTGGCGTGCGCCTCAAGGCTTCTGCTGATAAGGCTTAAGCGCATGGCAAAAGCGCCGGAGAAGCTCACCTATCCTGAAGCCTTGGCGCTTATGTTTCCTGAGCAGAAAGACAGATTGCTTCAAGGTAAACTGCCACAATGCACCTGGACTCCATACGCAAAGCCGCCCTCTAGCTCTGATGCGCTCCGAGAGCTGGATAAAAAATTAACATATATGATCACCGGCAAAGACGGCCTTGATAAAAGCTATCCCAAATTACGGGATAAGGGTGACCTGAAAAGTTTTTGGCAGGAGAGGGAAGATTACTGGGCTTATCGCAGTCTCGAATTTTGTCCCTATTTTTTTGCCCGTATAAGCATAGCGAGTGCCGCGCGGCGCGCTACGGCTATCGTTGAAAAGCACAAGGCCCTTGATACGATTCAGGCCGGAAGAAAGAAAGCCAAGCGACACGCCAAAGACTACGCTGAAAAAGCCCGATTTCTCGCAAAGGAAATAAGCCTGTTCATTGACGGGCCTGCGGACAAACGGGATAAATATGATGCCCTCTACAAGCAAATAGCGGCTGCCAAAGGTCTTGATCTCAACGCTCTGTCAGTTTCAGATCATCGGTTGTTGCTTTCAGAGATAAATGCTCATGGCGGCCTTGATAAGGGTTTGTCCTTTCTTGATGCTGTGCCTTATCAACAATTCGCCGGAATTCGCGCCAATATTGAAGCAATTTCAGATCTTCAAGAGCAATTTGACAAGCATATAGCAACTCTACGTTCCGCATTATCAGCGCTGACTGGCCTTTATGAAATGATCGAGACTGAAAGCGAGCGCCTGCCAAAAAAATGGGTTTATCCAAACCTGTGGCGTGAATTGTTTTTTCTCGAATTGAATTTCATTTGGTATGTGCTGACCGGCGAACAATCCGCTCAAAATTCTGGCAGGATGGCTGATTTTACGGATATTGCTTATCAATGCCTTGGGGGAGATCAAGAGGAATGGGGCGCTATCGCTCGTAAGGTGGTGAGCTGGCAAAGCGGCACACATAAGGTTGAGTGGTGGCCCTACTGGGAAAATCCTGAAAGCCGATTCAGTGGAAAAGAACCAGACGGCCAGCATATTTTAAAGGAAATTCGTCAGACTGCGGCAAATAGGCGGGCTGATCTTATTCAACGGCAAATCGAACAAGACCGATTATTATGCGAGGCATATCAATATCGCGGCTATACAGCCCGCGTTGAGATTTGTGGCGATGAAATTTTCATTGGTCATATTGCCGGTATCAATCATGTTGTCGGCTTTCATGCCGATAGCGTGGCCGCATTGAAAGCGGCGTTTGAAAAGGCTGTGGATGATTATTTTGAAGCCTGCGAGAAGGCTGGCAAGGCCCCAGAGACGCCCGCCCAGCGCCTCGATTAAGCCGCGCCGTTCATCGCCCGATAGACGGACGCGCGGCCAATCTTGAGAAGGCTGGCAATCTCTGTTGCGCCCTTGCCCTCTGCGGCCAGCTTGCGCACGGCCTCCACGTCCACGGACGGCTTGCGGCCCCTATAGACGCCCTCGGCTTTGGCTTTGGCGATGCCTTCAAGCTGGCGCTCTTTGCGGATGCCCGTTTCAAATTCTGCAAAGACGCCCAGCATCCCCAAAAAGGCTTTACCCGTGGGTGTGCTTGTGTCGATATTGGCATTCAGGACGCGTAAAGACGCGCCCTTGTCTTCAAGTGTTTTCACAATGCCAGACAGATCAGCCAGCGACCGCGCAAGGCGGTCGAGCTTGGTGACAGTCAAAACATCGCCGGTGCGGATAAAGTCGAGGATGGTTTGCAGCTCTGTGCGGCCCGTCATGCTTGTTCCGCTTATTTTTTCTGCGCGGATTGTGGTGCATCCTTCCTTCTCAAGCTGCTGAATTTGGATTTCAATTTTTTGTTCGGGTGATGACACGCGCGCATAGCCGATATTCATTTGACCGCCTCACATTTGTATCAATAGGGTATGTATCGAAAAATAAATGTTTCAAAATAAAAAGTCAACCCTAATGATACATTTATGGCGGTTCAAATTCGTCTCATAGACTTGTCACGTTAGAGTATACTTTATTGAGGCATTTGACTGACATTTAGAATGGCCGCTTTGGATTGTGTTATGCGGGCAATCCAGCTGTGCGCCCTCTGGGATGACTGTGGCTCTGTGCCATTGAATAGGGCTCACACTGGCCGGACCGGCTTATAGCCTGCGGTGCATCTTGATAGCTTTTGCGCCTTGTCCGCTTGTCGCTGGCTTGCCTGTTGCGGTCTGGCCTATCGTTGATGCTGTGCCAGCCTCCGGCGTCCTTCATTCCCGCGCCCTTTACTTCCTGAGAGGCACCGGCGGTGATTGTCCAGATATGGCCGTTGTTATTATTATGCTTGCCGTGCCAGCAATCCACTGGCGTTTGTTCATTACGGGTGCAGACAAGGCCCGAATAGATTTTCGGGTCCTTCCTAGGGGGGTGGTCTCGGGCGGGCAGTTCGGCATTCGCACTTTCGGTAGCCACGCTGTTGCATTTTCGCCCTGTCACCCCTGACAGCCCTGACAAAACAGTGATCCACCCTGACAAAAATTGCAAAAGCGGGCATTTTTCACACGCCTGACCTGACAAGCATTTTCTAAATTTCAGAGCTGCGATGCCGGATTTGGACAACGATGGACAACGATGGACAACGGAAACATTTTTCCCATATTAAAAAATAATATAATAAATTCAATAATTTAAACATATTTTTGGACAAGTGGACAATGTGGACAGCCTTCCTTTCTAATAGGTTGAAATAAAATATAGCTTGTCTGGGCAGGGCTGGCCCTCAAGGCCCGATTGTCAAAAGGGGGCAGGGTTTCATGACTTATATCAGGCTGGCGCGAAGCATAAATTTCTCGAACGGTGCATTTTTTGACACATATTTCAGGATATAAAATATTGATTTAAAACAATAAAATTGCATTATTTCATATAATATAGGTTAGAGTATAGGGAATGCGTTGTCCAAATTTTAGAAAATATAAAATTAGTTGAATGAATACATATGGTTATGCGGTTTTTTTCGTTGTCCATTCGTTGTCCAGCCTTGTCCATCCGTTGTCCAGATTTAAAACCTGTTAAATCTGTCCTTAGCTGCTGCGGTGTGCGCAATTCCTGTAGCATTGCCTTGAGCCGATAGGGCTGGCGTTCAGGCTGGCTCGGCTGTGCATGTTGTTGCTATGGCGTTTGTTCTTCTCTTTTTTTGTCGCTTATGACTGTGAAATTTGTGCGGGGCGCGCGCAAAAAAAGCCTTTAAAATCAATCAGGGCGGTTTTGCCCTTAAATCGGGTTAAATATTTGAAATTGTTCATATTAAATCGCGGCTCTTGGCCGCACCAGTCATTTCAAAAATATGAATTGACGGGTGCGGTGTGGCCATTCATTTGGGTGCACTTATTTGCACCATATTCGTTATATCGCTTAAATTTTTGGTGTATCTCATAGGCTCGTGCTTTGCTTATGAGCAGGCCGCGCGCTGAGGCTCGGGCGATTTATCTGGGTGGCGGCGGTTGCTGTGGCGGCTGTTGTTGCGGCGGCGGCGGGCCACCGGGCAGCAGAAACTGAAATATGCCTCCCGCTTTTCCCATCAGCACATGCAGAAATGCCTGATCCACATGCCCCCTGTAGCATCCGATGGTGTAGGGATATTCCAGCGTGAAGTGATAATGATAGATTGTCACCAATTTCCCGTCCATCCACACCGGCCCCACCCGTCCATGGCATTCATCGAGATCCTTATTGGTGATTTTTTTGCCGTCGACTCCGGTCGGGCCTAAAATCGGAAATCCGTCCAGCATCCAGCCCACGGGTGCATCGGCGCGCTCTGCTTTGATGCAGGGTGACCAGTTGTGATAATGATATTGCCCGCTGAACTGGGGCTGACCATTGCATTTATCCTGAATTTCATGG
>DAIMHB010000201.1:2799-4595 GCA_036723545.1 Beijerinckiaceae bacterium | reverse complement strand
TTGCTACACTGCTGGGCACTTCGGCGGCAAATACGGTGGAGCGGCGTGATTCTATCCTCAACACCATCCGCCTGAGTGCGGATCGCTCCCGCCTGGCGGGTGATTTGTCACACGGGCAGAAGCAATGGCTCGAAATCGGCATGTTGCTGGCGCAAGACCCCAAATTGCTGCTGGTAGATGAGCCGGTAGCCGGCATGACCGATGCCGAAACCGAAGCCACTGCGGATTTGCTGCGTGAAATCGCCAAGGATCACTCGGTTGTTGTGGTTGAGCATGATATGAGCTTTATCCGCGCCTTAGGCGTGCGCGTTACAGTGTTACATGAAGGTGCGGTGCTGGCCGAAGGGCCGCTGTCCACGGTCAGCAGTGATCCGCGTGTCATTGAAGTTTATCTGGGGCGGTAAAATGCTGAATATTGAGAATATCAATTTATTTTACGGTGCGTCTCAGGCCTTGCGGGATGTCAGTCTTTCGGCCCAGATTGGTCAGGTGACGGCTATATTGGGGCGCAACGGCGTGGGCAAAACCTCTCTGCTGCGCGCGCTGATCGGCCATCAGCGCACGGCCTCAGGCAAAATAATCTGGCAGGGGCAGGATATCACCACTCTGGCGCCGCATGAGCGTGCGCGCCTTGGCCTTGGTTATGTGCCTCAAGGGCGCGAGGTGTTTCCTCTGCTCAATGTGCGCGAAAATCTGGAAACCGGTTTTGCGCCGCTCAAGCGTGGACAACGCATGATTGAGGAGGATATTTTCAGCCTGTTTCCGGTCTTATCGGAGATGATGCACCGCCGCGCCGGTGACTTATCCGGCGGGCAGCAGCAGCAACTGGCCATTGCCCGCGCGCTGGTGACCAAACCGCGCCTGCTGATTCTGGACGAGCCCACAGAGGGCATTCAGCCGTCCATCATCAAGGATATTGGCCGCGCGATTGATTATCTGCGCCAGCGCGGCGATATGGCGATTGTTCTGGTCGAGCAATATTTTGAATTTGCCCGTGACCTGTGTGATTCTTATGCAGTTATGGACAGAGGCCGCGTTGTGCTGGCGGGCAAAAAATCAGATATGGTTGAAACAGACGTGCGGGCGCATCTTTCGGTTTAAATCATGTGTTTTTGCCCTTGCCATCCGCCCCTTGAACTATGTTAAAGGTCAGGCTGGATGAACGAGGGCGAAAAGATGAAACCGAATTCCATTGTGTCTGTTGGCTCCGGCCTATCCGAGGTTCGGTTTGGAAATCATCTGCCCCTCGCTTTAATAGCAGGCCCCTGTGCGCTTGAAAGCCGTGCCCATGCGCTCGACATGGCGGCCGCTCTGAAAGAAATGACCGCAAAGCTGGGCATTGGTCTTATTTATAAATCGTCCTTTGACAAGGCCAACCGCACCTCCGGCAGCGGGCGGCGCGGTGTGGGACTGCGCGAGGCTCTGCCGATTTTCTCCGAAATCAAAGAAAAATTCGGTTTGCCGGTCGTCACTGATATTCACGAGAATGAGCAATGCGCCATTGCCGCTGAGGTGGTGGATATGCTGCAAATTCCGGCCTTTTTATGCCGCCAGACCGATTTATTGGTGGCGGCAGCCAAAACGGGCAGGGTGATCAATGTTAAAAAAGGGCAGTTTCTTGCCCCTTGGGACATGTCCAATGTGGTGGATAAGGTAACAGGCGCAGGCAATGCCAATGTTCTGGTGACGGAGCGCGGTGCATCCTTTGGCTATAATACGCTGGTGTCCGACATGCGCGCCCTGCCGATCATGGCGGAAAAAACCGGCGCGCCGGTGATTTTTGATGCGACACATTC
>DAIMHB010000201.1:0-2789 GCA_036723545.1 Beijerinckiaceae bacterium | reverse complement strand
TTACTGCGATCAAAACCCCCCCAGCCACTTTTCAGCAACCGGGCGGGCAGGGCACGTCATCGGGCGGACAGCGCGAATTTGTCGCCGTTCTGGCGCGTGCGGCTGTGGCGGTTGGGGTTGCGGGCGTGTTTATCGAAACGCATGACGATCCGGCCAATGCCTTTTCAGACGGGCCCAATCAGGTTCATCTGAAAGATATGCCGGCATTGCTGGCGCGCCTTATGGCCTTTGACCGGCTGGCCAAGGCATAAACGAGCATCCAAAGGCGTGAATATTTGGGTGGTGAATATATGGATGACAAGCTGCAACCCCTTGCTCTTGGCCTTCAGCTCGTTTAGGCCTCAACCATGTCCAAAATCATAGACCCACCCGAGCCTTTGAACGGCACTGAAGTCATTCCTTTGCGCGACGCGCTGGAGGAACGCTACCTTGCCTATGCACTCTCCACCATCATGCACCGCGCCTTGCCCGATGCGCGCGATGGCCTGAAGCCAGTGCATCGGCGCATTCTCTACGGGATGCACCTCCTGCGGCTGGACCCGAATTCGCCGTTCAAAAAATCCGCCAAAATCGTCGGTGATGTGATGGGTGCCTTTCACCCCCATGGTGATCAGGCGATTTATGACGCGCTGGTGCGCCTCGCGCAGGATTTTTCCTCACGCTATCCGCTGGTCGACGGGCAGGGCAATTTTGGCAATATTGATGGCGATAGCGCCGCGGCCTATCGTTATACGGAAGCGCGTATGACCGATGTTGCCCGCCTGATTCTGGAGGGGCTGGAGGAGGACTCGGTTGATTTTCGGGATAATTATTCCGCCGACACCACCGAACCTGTGGTTTTGCCTGCGGCATTTCCGAATTTGCTGGCCAATGGTGCGCAGGGCATTGCGGTGGGCATGGCCACCTCGATCCCGCCGCATAATGTGGCTGAGCTCTGCGATGCGGCGCTATATCTGATCAGCACCCCGCAGGCGGGTTCGGATGCGCTGATGACCTTTGTGCAGGGGCCGGACTTTCCCACCGGCGGCGTGATCGTCGAGAGCAAAGAGTCCATTGCGGAAACCTACCGCACGGGGCGTGGCGGTTTCAGAACCCGCGCCCGCTGGACGAAAGAGGAAACCACACGCGGCAACTTGCTGATTGTTGTCACTGAAATTCCCTATCTTGTGCAAAAATCGCGTCTGATTGAAAAAATCGCCGATCTTTTGAACGAGAAAAAACTCCCCCTTCTGGTCGATATACGCGACGAATCCGCCGAGGATGTGCGCATTGTGCTGGAGCCGCGCGCCCGCACCGTTGATCCTGTTGTGCTGATGGAATCCCTGTTCAAGCTCACCGAGCTTGAGAGCCGGATTCCGATGAATATGAATGTGCTGGTGGACGGAGTTGTGCCGCGTGTGCTGAGCCTTGACGAGGCTTTGCGGCAATGGCTCGACCATCGCCGCACGGTGCTGCAACGCCGCTCGCGCCACCGCCTTGCCGAGATCGAACGCCGCCTTGAACTGCTGGCCGGCATGCTCATCATCTTTCTCAATCTGGATGAGGTGATCCGCATCATCCGTGAGGAGGACGAGCCCAAGGATCAGCTTAAATCCACCTTCGGGCTGAATGATGTGCAGGCCAATTATGTGCTGGATACGCGCCTGCGCGCCCTGCGCCGCCTTGAGGAGATGCAGCTTCGGCGCGAATTTGACGAATTGACCAAAGAAAAAGCCGAAATCGAAACCCTGTTGGCCGATGAAACGGCGCAGTGGAAGGCGATTTCCTGGCAAATTCGGGATGTGCGCAAAAAATATTCCGGCGAAACTGTGGTTGGCAAACGCCGTACCACCTTTGCCGCCCTGCCGGATGTGCAGATGATGGACAGCGCCGACATGATGATTGAGCGCGAGCCGCTCACGGTTGTCATCTCGAAAAAGGGCTGGATTCGCGCACTCAAAGGCCATGTGGCCGACCTTTCGAACCTTCAGTTCAAGGGGGATGACGCATTGCAGTCATCTTTCTTCAGCGAAACCACGGCCAAAATTCTGGTTCTCGCCACCAATGGCAAAATTTTCACGCTGGAGGCGGCCAAGCTGCCGGGCGGGCGCAGCCAGGGCGAGCCGATCCGCCTTATGGCCGACCTTGATGAGGATTCGGAGATTTCTGTCGTCTTGCCTTATCGGGCAGGCCAGAAAATGCTGATTGCCTCCAGCGATGCCCGTGGTTTTGTCGTTGCACAAGATGATATGATTGCCAATACGCGCAAGGGCAAGGCACTTTTGAGTGTCGACGCACCGGCAACGGCCCTGTTCATGCAGCCCGTAAGCGGTGATCATGTGGCCATTATTGGTGAAAATCGCAAATTATTGGTCTTTCCTTTGAGCCAAATGCCGGAAATGTCGCGCGGCAAGGGTGTGCGGCTGCAAAAATATAAGGACGGCTCCCTTTCCGATATCAAAACCTTTGATCTTGGCGATGGCCTGACCTGGCTGGATACATCGGGCCGCACATGGACGGTGTCTTCGCCAGATCTGAAGGATTGGCTGGGAAATCGTGGTGAATCAGGGCGTTTACCGCCCAAAGGGTTCCCGAAAAACAACAAGTTTTCATCATAACCGCGTTTTATGAGAATATACGGGTGACTGTGCGTTGAATAAGGTTAAGCATCCTCAACGGGCACTCATCCTGAATCTGTTAAGATGAAGATTATCCGGAAATCGAATTCGGCATGAATTTTCCATTTATAAAAATTCATACCGATTTTTTTTCATTTTAAAATATGTATGTTTTCTGAACTTAAATTCTCA
>DAIMHB010000200.1:0-4611 GCA_036723545.1 Beijerinckiaceae bacterium | reverse complement strand
CAGGCCGCACTCACGTCCAGCCCAAAGGCCGACGAATTTGCCAAAACCGCCAAACGCTATGAGTACGAACAGGACGACATCAAAAAACAGGCCGAGGCTTTGGAGCATCAGCGCGATGAAAAACTGGAGTCCGGCGACCATCACGAACACCGCCACCACATCCTCACCATAGGCGTGACCATTGTGCATGTGTCCATTGCCATTGCCACCATTGCCATCATCACCAAGGGCAAACGCTGGCCCTGGTATCTGGCGCTGGGCCTTGGGGCATTGGGCGTGCTGTTTTCCGGCACGGCCTATGTGGGGTGATGGGCGCGATAAAATAAAACACGCGCGGCGGGCATGATCTGCAACAGCAGGTCATAATCGGCAATATTGCGCGTAAGTAAGGTTAAGCCATGCTTATGCGCCTGCAAAAACATCATGGAATCATTCACAGAGCGGATTTTACTATCCTGATTATAATTTTGTACGCGGGACAGAACACCGGCCAACAGTCCAGCATGAATCATAATATCATAATCAGGCACAGATGTGCGGTGGCTCGGTATAGCTTCAATCAAAGTTTGAACCTGCGCAACAACAGAGGCCGTGCCTGAATGTTCAGGATCGAGCCGCCCCGCAATAAAAATCATTTCCTGCACAGCAATGGACGAATGATGAATCAATCCTGATTTTTGAAAGATATAATCCTGAATAGTGTGTGGCAATTTACCTTGAAGGTGATCAATATAAACACAGGTATCGAGCATCAATTTTGACGGGCGATGATCTGCCGAAAAAAACGGTAACTGTGCATCAGCACGACGTTGCAAAAATAGGGCGGTTTTAATCTTGCTGTAAGCACGATCAAAATTAAAACTCACCCCACCTTCCCCTTAAAACTCAAGGTCTAGGCTGGAGTCAACAGTGCCGCCCATATCTTGAAAAACCTCTAGAAAATGACGTTCAGCTTTGGCTTGTTCTGCAAGCAAGGCAGCGGAATTGTGGCGCCTCACTTTGTATAAGGGTTTTTTTTCGAGCAACCGACTGCCCTTGTGCTGCTCAGATGAAGGATTTTTTCGTGTTCGCGCAGCACGTTTTGCAACGCTATTCATCATGAGCCTCTTCTTTCCTAAAGATAAAACCCGTATAGAAACTATAGCTCACAATTCTAAAACGATCCATCTATTTCCCTTCGGCCTTCAGGCGCTTGTTGCAGGCGCTCCAATATTTGGGCCAGGTTCCATATTGCGCCTTGAGCGCGGCTTTATTGGCACGCCATTCGGCACCGCATTGCTTCTGGCGTGACGCAGCCACGGCCACCACGGGCGGCGTGGTTGCAGCCGGAGAGGGCGCAGGCGCGGCAGGCGCGGCAGCCGCTGCCCCGACAGACGTGACGGCGGGTGCGGCAGGCGCATTCACCGGCGCGGATGTTGCGGGCGTTTCAGCCTGAGCTGATTTTTCTGCCGAACAATGGCTCAAAAACTGCGGCCAGACCTCGCCATTCAGCTGGTTGGCGGCCTTGGCAGCCCGATAAGCCTCGCTGCATTGTTTCATCACGCTTTGCGCAAAAACAGGGCCGCCCGATGCACATATCACAACAACACATGCCGCCACTACAGTCTTCAGACGCATGATCATCCCTCGATTTACAAATATTTGAAGTCTATAAAAGACTTAAAATGGCTATTTGTCGAGTTTATTTCATATCTGATCATCAGGAATATAGTTTTGAACGCACAGAGCCGCCCAATTCTATTGTAACATCAGACCAGCGCATCTGCGATCTGTGCGCCGCCGCTGAACCAGCGGATCAGCCATGAACGGAACAAGGCCACGGCCTCATTATTCAGGTCTTCCGGATGGGTGGCAAGATAATAGCCATATCCGCCATCCAGCATGGCCTCGAAGGGCTGAACCAGCTTGCCGGAGGCAATCTCAGCCCTGAACAGGATCGGATCCACCAGAGCCAGACCCTCGCCCGACAAGGCATATTGCACAGCAAGACGGGCCGTATCAAACACCAGCCCGCGGTCAACACGAATATCCGGGCGCCCTAAACTGCGCATATACATTTCCCAGAATTCGTGGCGGGGGCGCTCGTCCAGCTTGACATGCAACACATCATTTTTGGTCAGAAATGTCGCGATGTCCGAGCCCTCAAGCCGCGCAGCCACCTGCGGCGTGCATAAAACGGTCATGCGCTCCATCCACAGCAGGTCAAGAATGGAATTGCTCACCTCCGGCTGGCTGTAAACCACCGCCACATCGGGGTCGCCATCATTGGGGCTGGTCGAAGGCTTGGAGGCAATTTCAAGTGCAATATCCGGATGCACGAGGCGAAAATCCTGCAACAGCGGAATGGCGAGCTGATGCGCGAAGGTGGGGGGCAGAAACACCTTCAAAACCCGCTTGGGCGTGCCCTTCTCGCGGATGATTTCGCCCAAGGCCTGATCAATCCGATCAAAACTTTTGGTGACAACGGGCAGAAGATGCTTTCCCGCGTCAGTGAGAATAAGTTGCTGGGGGCGGCGCTCAAACAGAGGCACGCCCAGAAACTGCTCCAGCACAATCACATGGCGGCTGACCGCGCTCTGCGCCACGGTGAGCTTATTGGCCGCCGCAGTAAAGCTCAGCAGATTTCCTGCGGCTTCAAACGCGCGCAACGCATTCAACGGCAACCATTTCCTGTCCATGTTCGTCCCTTATATGTTTTCTCAGGCGATCCGGGTTTGAGCCAGCAGATCCTCATTCAGGTCATAGCCCATACCGGGGCGGGAGGAGAGCACAATCATCCCATCCTGATCCACTTTCAACGGTTCGGCCATCATATAATCACGCCGATCCACATCCCATTCCGGCGGATCATAGGGATATTCCAGAAAGGGCGCATCCGCCATGCCGGCGGTGAGATGCGCATTGGCGGTGACGCCCATGCCATTGGTCCAGGTATGGGGGGTAAACACCAGATTATGCTCCTGCGCCATCAGGCCCACACGGCGGCAGCCGGTGATGCCGCCCACCAGCGCCACATACGGCTGGACAATATCCAGCGCGCCTTCGGTGATGAGGTTGCGGAATTCATACAATTCTCGCGTCATTTCGCCGCCCGCAATGCGCAGATCCGTCATGCCGCGCAAGCGCTTCATGCCCTCGACATCACCGCGATAAAGCGGCTCCTCCATCCAGTAAACGCCCAGACGCTCCAGCTCGCGCGCCACCTGCACCGCATCCTTCAGGCTCCAGGGGGCATAGGTGTCCCATGTCATGCGCCAGCCCTGATTGCAGTCCACCATCAGCTCCATTTTGTCGCCGATGCGTTGACGCACGGCCTCCAGCGCCTTGATGTCCTTGCGCCAGTCGCCGCGATGAAAGCGGATTTTCAGGGCTGAGAAATTCTGCGCCAGATATTTTTCGGCAGCATCGGCCAGTTCGGATGGCGCGCGCAATGTGCCCGACGAGGCATAGGCCCTGATCCGGTCAGACAGGCCGCCCAGCAGACGCCAGCACGGCTGGCCGGTAATTTTGCCCGCCAGATCCCACAAGGCCAGATCCAGCGGCCAGCAGCGGCCATAATGAAAATTGATATTGTTGATCACCCGCCAGTGCCGCTCGATGGCCATGGCATCCTGCCCGATGAACAGATGCTCATGCCCGGCAAAGCCCACCATCATATCACCCGACCCATAGCCGACATGGCCGGAGTCTGTATGCACACGCACAATCGCCGCATCCCAGAAGTGACGCGGTTTGCTGTCCCAGCTCGCATGGAAAGGCGGCGAAAAATGCAGCCTGTGCTGCGTGATTTCAATGCCGGTGATGGTGACTTTTGCCGCCGGTGAAAGCAAAGGCGCAGGCTGGTGCATTTAATCCTCGTCTGAAGTGTGAGCCAGAATGAAACGCGGTCTGAACCCCATTTCACCGCAGTTTTTCATCTGTGCCTATCGTCAGGGTTGTGCGCAAGGCCGCAAACATCAATTCAAGATATTACCATTTCAAAATGTGATGCAGTGCCTAAGAGAAGGACCGTCATCCCGCTTGGATTTCTATGCGCTTAAGGTCAGCAGGTTAAAATCCAATTTGCACCCATAAACGTAATATTATAAGCTAAAATACATCATATTATGAGGCTGCGCCCGCAATAAATACAATTATACTTGCACCTATACGAGGTTAAAAATGATCAATACAGGGCGCTTTTCCGCACATATGGACGGCGATTTTGTTGTGCTTCTCATTGGCATGCGAATCAACGCGCCCCTGCAAATCCACAAATGGTGGCCGGTGACCCGCGCCATGGGCAAAATGCTCGAAGAGCTTTATGCCCATCCCGAGCTTGGCCTGATTCATCATGAACTGGGGCTGGGGCGCACCATCATCATGGTGCAATATTGGCGTTCGCTCGACCAGCTGATGGACTATGCCACCAGCAAGACCCATGAACATATGCCCGCATGGCGCGCCTTCAATCAGGCCGCCCGGGGCAATCAGGCTGTCGGCATCTGGCACGAGACCTATGCCGTTTCCAAAGGCCATTATGAAAATATCTATGCCAATATGCCCGCCTTCGGTCTGACCGTCATCCCGCTTGGATTTCTATGCGCTTAAGGTCAGCAGGTTAAAATCCAA
>DAIMHB010000199.1:0-4614 GCA_036723545.1 Beijerinckiaceae bacterium | reverse complement strand
TGACTTGTGCCGCGCGGCTAAAAAGGCGTTGTCCGTCCAGTTCATGGTATATTTGGGTGCAACCACAGAGCCAGTCGCCGGGCGCATTTCGGCAGCAAAACCGACGGGGTCAGCCTTCATCGGCAATATATGCCCATGGGCGTCGATAAGCTCATATTTATAGATGGCACCAGCACTTAAAGCGGGGATGAACATTTCCCAGCAGCCGGAGTCAATGCGCTTGCGCATCATATGGCGGCGGGCATCCCAGCCGTTGAAATCCCCCACCACGGAGACGCGCTGCGCCGAGGGCGCCCAAAGAGCAAAATGCACCCCCGCTATGCCCTCATGCACCAGTTCATGCGCGCCCAAACGCTCATACAGGGCGCGGTGCGTGCCTTCTTTTACGAGATAATCATCCATTTCGCCCAAAATCGGGCCAAAACGATAGGGGTCGTCAAAGGTCCACTGTGCCCCATCGGCATAATGCGCGCGCAAGCGATAGCCCTGCCGTGCCGGGGCTGGCACCAGCCCTTCAAACAGGCCCGCAGCATCGCGGCAGCTGAGCGGCGCGAGCGCGGTGCCCGCAGCGTCCAGCACATCGACAGCCACAGCATCCGCCACAAAGGCGCGAAGCGCCAGCCCCGTGCCAGTGTCATGCAGTCCCAGCACGGCAAAGGGGTCGCCATGCCGGGCGGTCAGAATGGCCTGCACCGTCCCCTCATCCAGATGCCAGTCCGCTTGTGTGGACATATTTCCATCCCTTTGTTTTATTTATTATATTAGTATTTTTAACAGGCTCAAACCATTCTCTTCCCCTCATCCTGAGCATGTCGAAGGGCGGAGAGGATAAAACCGTCATTGCGAGGCGGCGAAGCCGACGAATGCAATCCATAATGACTTGGGCATTCATAATTTTATATGGATTGCTTCGCTTCGCTCGCAATGACGATTTTCCCTCCTCTTGATCTTTCTCCTTTTCAGCCCCCGCTCATCCTGAGCCTGTCGAAGAGTGAGGGGAAAAGGACTTCAAAACGCAAACACCTATAAAGTTGAAATCCTCTATTCTTTTTATAAGGTTAAACTCCGTTGTTCACCGGCACCTGCCATATCTCCGAAGCATATTCGCTGATGGTGCGGTCGGACGAGAACCAGCCGACATGGGCTGTGTTCCACAGGCTGGCCGCCCAATATTTGGCGGGGTCATGCCACAGGTCATCAACGCGGCGCTGCGCCGCATAATAGGAGTCAAAATCCGCAGTGACGAGAAAATGATCCCAGTTTTGCAGCGCCTGCACAATATCGCGGAAGCGCTCCGGTTCGCCGGGAGAGAACAGGCCGGTTTCAATCGCTGCGATCACATCCTTTAAAATCGGCGAATTGGCGATGGTCTCGCGCCCGCCCTGCCGCCCGGCACGACAGGCCTCTACCTCATCGGCGCGCAGGCCGAAAATAAAGATATTGTCGTCGCCCACCCGTTCATGAATTTCCACATTGGCCCCGTCCATTGTGCCGATGGTCAGCGCGCCATTGAGCGCCAGCTTCATATTGCCGGTGCCGGAAGCCTCCAGACCGGCGGTCGAAATTTGCTCGGACAAATCCGCCGCCGGAATGATGGTTTCGGCAAGGCTCACGTTATAATTGGCCAGAAACACCACCTTCAGCCGTCCGCGAATGACCGGATCATTATTGACAATTTTGGCCACATCATTGGCCAGCTTGATGATGAGCTTGGCCTGATGATAGCTGGCCGCAGCTTTACCCGCGAAAATCTTGACGCGCGGCACCCAGTTTTTCTGCGGCTGCGAGCGGATGGCATTATAAAGCGCGATGGTCTCCAGAATATTGAGCAACTGGCGCTTATATTCATGGATACGCTTGATCTGAACATCAAACAGCGCATTGGGGTCAAGTTTGATCTGCATCCGGTCCAGCACGAGCCTGGCAAGGCGCTGCTTATTGGCGCGGCGCGCCTCGATCAGCCGGTCGCGGAAGGCGCTGTCATGCGCCAGTTTTCCGGCATTTTCCAGCAGGCTGATGTCGTCCATCACACCCTCGCCGCAGGCCTCGCGCAGCAGCGCGGTCAGGCCCGGATTGGCCTCAAACAGCCAGCGCCGGAAGGTTATTCCATTGGTTTTATTGGTGATCCGGTTTGGATAAAGGGTGTGGAAATTGCTGAACACGGTTTTGCGCATCAGGTCTGTGTGCAGAGCGGACACGCCATTGACCTTATGCGAGCCTAAAAAGGCTAAGTTTCCCATACGCACGCGCCTGCCCCCGCCCTCCTCGATCAGTGAGACCGAGGACATCAGCGCGCCGTCCTGATGGCCTGCATCGCGCAGACCGTCGAGATGATAGGCATTGATGAGATAGATGATCTGCATATGGCGCGGCAGCAGCCGCTCCATCAGTTGCACCGGCCAAGTCTCCAGCGCTTCGGGCAGCAGCGTATGGTTGGTGTAGGATATGGTCTTTTGCGTGATATCCCACGCCTCCGCCCAGCCCAGATGATGCACATCGAGCAGAATGCGCATGAGTTCGGCCACAGCAATGGCGGGGTGTGTGTCATTGAGCTGAATGGCGACGCGCTCCGGCAGGCTGCGGATATCGCCATTTTGCTGCATGTGGCGGCGCAGAAGATCAGCCAGCGAGGCCGCCGCAAAGAAATATTCCTGCCGCAGACGCAATTCCTGCCCCGCCGGTGTCTCATCACTGGGGTAGAGAATTTTGGAAATGGATTCGGCCTTCACCTGTTCGGTGAGCGCGCCGATATAATCGCCGCGGTTGAAGGCATCGAGACGCAGCGGGTCGGGTGCGCGCGCCGACCACAGCCGCAATGTATTGACATGACGCCCGCGCCAGCCCGCCACCGGCGTATCATAGGCCACGGCCTCAACCGTTTCCGCCGGATGCCAAGCGTAGCTTTCATTGCCATCCGCATCGAGCTTGGCTTCCACATCGCCGCCAAAGCCGATGGTGTAATCCACCTCTGGCCGCTCGAATTCCCAAGGGTTGCCAAAGGACAGCCAGTCCTCGGGATATTCCTTTTGCCAGCCATCCTTGATCACCTGCCGGAACAGGCCATTGTCATAGCGTATGCCATAGCCATAGGCCGCCACCGACAGCGTGGCCATGCTTTCCATGAAACAGGCGGCGAGGCGGCCAAGGCCGCCATTGCCAAGGGCCGCATCCGGCTCCACCGCGCGCAATGTGTCGAGGTCAACATTCAGTTCCTTAAGGGCGGCGCGCATCGGCTCGGCAATGCCGATATTGCTCAGCGAGTCAAACAGCAGCCGCCCGATGAGAAATTCAAGGCTTAAATAATAGACGCGCTTGGTCTGGGCCTTATAGGTGGCGCGGGTGGAGGCCATCCAGCGCGCCACCACATGGTCGCGGGTGGCAAGGGCGGTGGCGACAAACCAGTCGCGGCTGCTGGCCACCACCGGATCTTTGCCCACAGCCGAAATCAGCTTGGCCAGCACCGCGTCGCGCAGAAGGGCCACGGTCTGCTCCGGCGATACGTCTGGGGAGGCCAATGGCGTTGCAGCGTGCGTCTCGATCAATTTTGCCTCTTGGGTTTCGGTTATATCGGTCATGCGTGGCTCTGGGTGAAGATGGATCAGCTTTTGGGGCGAAAGGCGGTGCAGAAGGCAGGGTTGGTCTCCAGCCGCGCGCCGCCGATCAGGTCAATGCAATAAGGCACGGCGGCAAAGACAGCATCAAGACAGGTGCGGATGGCGCTGGGCTTGCCCGGCAGATTGATGATGAGTGAGGCACCGCGCGTGCCGGCAAGCTGGCGCGAGAGAATGGCGGTGGGCACCTCTTTCAGGCTGGCCAGCCGCATGGCCTCGCCAAAACCGGCCAGCTCGCGGGTGATGGCGGCGCGTGTGGCCTCCGGTGTCACATCCCGCAGAGCCGGGCCGGTGCCGCCGGTGGTCAGAATCAGCGGGCAATGATGCACATCCGCCAGCTCAATCAGCGCGGCGGTGATCTGATCCTGCTCATCGGGCACAATTTTGCGGATGGCATACCAGCTTGAGGATAAAAGCTCGCTCAGCGCCGCTTCAATGCCGGGGCCGCCCTTATCCTGATATTCCCCACGGCTGGCCCGGTCGGAGATGGTAAGGATACCTATGGGAATGCTGGTCATGATTGCCCTCGACGCTGCTGAACCTGCCTCAGATGACCTGAACTTTATGGCGTTCCTGTTGTTCTATCTGCTTATAAGAGCGTGACTTGCCGTGTGTGTAAACTCCCCAAACCGCTTTAAATTGCATTATGTCTGCATAGTCTTCACATAATTGCAAGAGACTCTCTAATTAAGGCATGGTAAGGCCAAAACAACACGGGCCGCCCGTTTCGTAAGGGGTTGGCGCAAGGGTTGCTGATTGTGGGCAGACGCATTTGCTGCCTATACTTTTTGAACAAATTTGGCTATGGATCGGCCTATAAAGTCACTCAAAGGATTTTGCATGTCCGTCTCGTCTTCCGCACTCACTTCGAATGAAGCTCCGCGTCTTGTCACGATTTTTGGCGGGTCGGGTTTTGTTGGCCGTCATCTGGTGCGCGCCTTTGCAAAGTAGGGCTGGCGGGTGCGTGTGGCGGTGCGTCGGCCTGATCTGGCGTTTCATTTGC
>DAIMHB010000198.1:0-4630 GCA_036723545.1 Beijerinckiaceae bacterium | reverse complement strand
CAGGCTCATAACCTGAAGGCCGCAGGTTCAAATCCTGCCCCCGCAACCAAAATCAAAACCAGCTAAAGCCGCTCTTGACCCCTCAGGCATGACAACCATCCCGGGCTCCTTAACCCCGGGAGAAGTTTACACTGGCCAACGCAACCCGTTCAGATCAAGCAGCCCGTTCAGATAAAAAGACTTCATCTTTTTATCTTCACCTCGTCAGGCTCATAACCTGAAGGCCGCAGGTTCAAATCCTGCCCCCGCAACCAAAATCACCAAATAAAATCAATGCCCAAGCCCGCCCCAAAGCGGGCTTTTGTGTTCCAAAGTCCTAACACACTCCTAGAGTCTGTTGTCTTTAGACGAAAACGTCACCCTCTCCCCGCTGGCGGGGAGAGGGTGGGGTGAGGGGCATTTATCATTCCAAGCCCCCATCCTTCGAGACGGCCTGCGGCCTCCTTAAGGTGACGGGGAGAAGGAACGCTCACAGTGCGTTTCCACCCGAAAACAGCATGCTCTAACATATTTTGACGGTCTTGACCCCTCAGACAAGCCTTCATCGCTCCCGGGTCTTCAAAGCCCGACATCAATCATCACGGGCAAACCCAGCCCGTTCAGATAAAAAGACTTCATCTCTTTATCTTCACCTCGTCAGGCTCATAACCTGAAGGCCAAAGCTTCAAATCCTGCCCCCGAAACCAAAATATCGCAAATGACATTACCGAAAATTCAGATAAATGCACAAGTCTGGGTGAATAACATCGCGCAACAGCTAAATCTGAGATTGTTAGGTGTCCAGAATGTCGGAGCGATTCATTCCGGCACCATCTGGAAAGTGCCCGATGTCGTGTAATATAGAACAGTGATCAATATTTGCACTGCATCGCACATGATAATCCGGCCCGACATATAGGCCAAACCTTGCCTTCAAACACCAGTGCGTTTCTCAATTAACAGATCACTCATAAAGTTCACGGTATTTCAGTAAAATTGGAATGTTCGGACTGCAAAAGCATCAGTTTACGATGCGTTTCAATTCGGCTTTTGCACCATCATATTCAATGAAATCTTTAGGACACAATGCAATGGCCGCATGAAACCAGTCGATTGCGGTGTCCGTGTCGTGCGATAAGTCGTACCATTCTCCGATATAAAATTCTGCCTCGCACAGCTGGTTATTGTCCATAGCCTTTGCCGTTACCCCATCAACTGAGCTTTCTCCACGAAACAGACGAAAAACTGGGGATGGCCATTTATTCTTATCGATCCAACCTTCCTCTGCGGCTAAATCCGAAAATGCCTTTGGATCATTGTTACGCTGTTGGGCTATAAAACGCCAGAGGATTAGGTATTCAGGTGGATTTACGCCGTACTTTGTCAGTTGGGCAAAATGATCCGCCGCCAATGGATAGTTTCCCGCAAAATAATCCGCAAATGGATTGCTCGTCATTCCAGTTCTGAAATGGGCGATGGGCCAAAGCGAACCGACAGCCACAGCTGCGAAAAAGCCTGAAAAAAGAGTTGCATAAAGACCGAAGCGAGGCCGCTTAGACTCGCGTGGCCAGCACAGGGCCAGCAGAGCCGTAGTCAACACTGCTCCAGTTATTGCGCCGCCGATATGACCCGCATAATCGATTTCCAATGAGCCGTGTGATCTTGATAAGGATGGCAATAAGGCCGGAACCAGAATCCGAAGTGCGCCATATCGCATGGTCGTTGGAACCGAACCCGATGGGAAACGGAAACTTATGATGAAGGCCGCCATGATCAGGCCGACAATTCCGCCGGACGCGCCCACGCTCACGAGGTTGTGCGGATTAAACAATACTGACACGAGAGAACAGCCGAGCGCGCAGGCTGAAAATATTGCGGCAAACCAGCGCCATCCAAGCAGGCGCTCCAGCGCAAAGCCAGCCATCAATAGAGCAATACAGTTGCCTGTAATATGGGAAATGTTTGCATGCATGAACGGGGCGGTGAACAGCCGCCACCATTGCCCCGCCGCGAATATTCCTCTGTAGTATATCCCGCCAAGTTCAGCCAATGTTTGCGGACTCAGCGAATCAGATTTTTGTGCATTAACTCCGAAATGAAGTTCCGCCATGTAGGCAGCAATAAGAATTGCAATCAGACCATAGGTAAAAAAGGGTTGTCCCTTCCTATCTATAATGGGTGAGGTCTCTTGGTTCGCATTGGAATTATAGAGAAGGCTTTCTATGGATTTTTCAACGCTTTGCTGCGCACGGGCCTGTTCCCAAAACTCCGAGCAGTGTTTGAAAATCTGATCAGGCTCGCCTTCCAGAGCCTTCAATAGAATTGTAATTTTCGGAGTTGATTCACGAAAATATGATGGCACATAAGAGTCCCAGCCGCGCAATGGCAATGTTCTGGCGAAGTCGGGGTCTAGGCTGATGACGATCTTGGCAACTTTTTTGTCCTCGATTCTCGCAATGTTTTGAATTCGGGTCCATGGCACTGTTTCAAAGGAAAAATCAGGCTGATTTATTCCTGTTGTTGAGAGGATCAATGCCGAAGTTTTAGAGAAAAACTTGGATAATAAGTGACAGGCAAGATAGGTAAAATATACCGCAGCAGGTAAGGTAATAATAGGGTTTAAGAAGCCGTTCATTTTGTGGTTTGGCAAGAATACGCTTGCAGCAGCCGCAAGTGCCAGAAACATGTAGAGCGTCAGATTTTTTAAAATCTGCTTTTTATTGTAGTTATATTCTATTCTGGGCATATTCTCAGGCTGCATATCAACAACTCGGATATGATTTTAATCATTTCATTATTGTGACAGTATTGGCGCGCAAATCAAGACTTTGTGATTTAGGCTCAGGGCTTATTGATTAAAGCCGGAAAATGAAGATTGTGGCGATGCAGATGGCGGACATGTTCTCGATCTTGTGTCGCTGGCAGTAGAGAGGCTTACCGTATTCGATTTGAACCCTGCGGTGGGTTTTTGACGAAATACAGGGCGTTATGCCGCGCTCGGTGAGGGCCTGGCGGAGCCAGTCTGCATCATAGCCCTTGTCGCCGAGCAAAAAGACTTAGCTTTGGGGAAGATTTGGTTTTGTGACGTGCCCCTTCAGGACGCGCATATCCTGAAGGGATACCCGTGCTCTGACCTAGAGTCTGCTGCCTAACGATTTGATGTCTTACTCTTTTCCATAACCCTCATCCTTAGTCAGGTGGAAGGTCTCCGGTAAACCCGGTGCGGTTCATAGTGCGGTTGTGAACATAGTACGCGAAGGTCACGCAGGTGGTCCCCCACGTCGTTAGCGACATGAGTGATCATCGAATGGTGCTGCTCAGTCGAAGGACGTTGTCGTCACTGCTTTTGGTTTAGCGGGGACGGCGAGGGAGTCCGAGGCACGCACGCGCCGCAACAGCACGTCATCGCTCACCGCCATGGCGCCGGCCAGCACGGCACCATAGGACACTTTGGCGTCAACGCGGGTGATCTTCAGCGTCGCGATCTCTTGCTCGACGCGTCCGAGCGTCTCCTTGCTATAGGGGTCTTTCAACTCCTCACCGAGCCGGTACGCTTTGAAGATCTGGCCAACCTTGATTGTGTTGCCACCTTGATTGATCACGACCGCAGCGGGATCATCGATCTTGATTGCGCGCAGAGGATAAATGGTCTGGGTGATGTCCTCGCCGACCGCCTGTGCCGAGAATTCCGCCAGCGACTCGACGCTGTCATTTGCAAGCTTCGTCGTGCCGGCCCATTTGACCTGCCGGGTTGCAATGTCGATCACCTGAAAATCGATGGAGACAGCGAATTGATGTTTGCTGACTGTTTCGCCGGAAAGCGCATTGGTTTTGACAACCATGCCCGTCGTGTAGGTGTTGAGTTTCCCGACAATGACATAATCCGCAGCAAGGGTCTGTCCGAGCCGGACACGTTCCTTCAAGGGCACGTCGTCAGTTTGGATCAGTTCCATTTCCTTGGCATAGGCGTCGTCATGGGCCCGGTCGAGCACAGCAAACCGTCGGCTGCGCGTCAGATAGGAGGTCAGACGTTCCCCGAGACGCGCTGCGAAAGCCTGCGGGGACGGACATTGCGAAACCTCCATCCGCACATGCGCCACGACATGGCCCGCGGCATCGGTATCGACAGACAAAATGTCATAACTCTTCACGCTGCCGCCGCTGCTGGTCAGGATCTCGACTTTGCCGACTCGGGACGAAGCGACGACATGGACCTGTTCTGCAACCGCCCCCGAACTGACTTACATTGCGCCGGCAGCCCTCGCATCAACCTGTTTGGTCTTGAGGATGGCATTCGGATCGGTTTCGTGGTGGACTGTCGCACCCGTCACCTTGGTGATGCCTTCAGTCAGAGCCGCATCGATAGCCTCTTCACGGCTGACGGCAGTTCCGATCCCCTCAACGGTCATCGTCTGCTTGCAAGGTTCAACCGCTCCGCTTGTGATCGCGCCGACAATCACACGCCGCCGAGCGTCGTTCGGGACGCCCTTGGCCTCGAATGTCTCAATGGTGACGGAGAGCTTGACCTCGAATTGTCCGTTGGCAGCTTTGTCTTCGGATACAACTGTATAGGAGGATACAATGCCGCCGGACCGTTTTTTGATTTCCTTTTGCTGGTCTTCCGAAAGCGTCGCCGAACCGCCTTCGGATG
>DAIMHB010000197.1:0-4634 GCA_036723545.1 Beijerinckiaceae bacterium | reverse complement strand
GTCCTTTGTGGTGCCGTGTCATCGCGTGCTGGGCAAATCCGGCACTCTGACCGGCTATCACTGGGGCATTATCCGCAAACAGGCGATTCTGGGCTGGGAAGCAGGCCAGATAGGGCAATAGGCCTCACATTCAATTCAGTTGCAGCGGCGCAAATTCAGCCGGAACGGCCGGATTTTGCACAGGCTTCTTATGCGGCGAAGCGGCAGGCTCGGGTGCTTTTTTCAGACTGAGGCGCTGATGGATCTGGGCAAGTTTGCCCTCGGTGAAGCGGGCAGCGCAAAAGCCATGCTGGTCTTCGCGGGCATAATCGCGGCACATTTCTTCACGCTGCGACGAAAAAGCGGCCTGTTCGCTGGCAATGGCACGAATGGTGGCGGGGTCCTTCTGCCGGTCTAATAATGTGCGGAAGCTCATGCGCAGCGCCGTTTCGGCCAGAGTGCGGGCATGAATATCGGCCTGAATTTGTGTGGCACTGATGGCGGCAGGGCTTGGCCCCCACATGCCGTCCGGACGTGCGGTGCAATCGGCGGCGGTAAAGCTGCACTGGTGGGTGGCGGTTGTAAGCACAACGGCCCCTTGCAGCAGGTCCAGCGAGAAGCTGCAGGCCGGGATTTTGCTGTCATAGCGCAAGACACCATCGGGTTGGCCCGCCGCCGCCAGTGGCAGTGTGGATTTCGCCAGGACTTCCACCTGACACGGGTCTCCCGGGCGCGAAATCATATGCCCGGGAAGGATCAACTGGCTCAGGCTCAGCGTGTCACCGGTTTTTGTCAGTGTGATGGTGCCATTGACACCATTGAGATGCAGCGGATGGGCCAGCACAGTCTCAGGTAAAATGCTTTTGCCCGATATATGCGCGCCAGCGGCGGGTTGGGTGCCGTCCTGTGCGCCTGTGGCAATGGCACCGGGTAAAACCAGCTGGGCCAGGGCATTCTGGCTGCCGGAAGCGGTGATCAGCGCGCAAAAAATGAGGAGGGTGAACAGGCGGTGCGGCATCACAACAGGGCTCCGTGAACCGGGATGAAAGCAGGATCGGGCGCGTCCTTCATTATTGTGCATATTTTTTCATAGAATATACATTGCACGTCAACAGATGTCTTGCACCCTAAAATGACGCTTCCTATATGGGGCTCAGGTTCAGAATGAACCAAGCCACAGATGATCGGAGATCGTATGGCAACATACGGGCCGGGCTGCTTAGCAAAGGGCCGGTGATCTTGCGAAGAAAAGGGGAACCAAATGAGTAAAGTGATCGGTATTGACCTTGGAACAACCAACTCCTGCGTCGCTGTTATGGAAGGCTCGACGCCCAAGGTGATCGAAAATGCGGAAGGTGCACGCACCACCCCGTCTATTGTTGCCTTCACCGATGATGGCGAGCGCCTCGTCGGCCAGCCCGCCAAACGGCAGGGCGTCACCAATCCGGAGCGCACATTTTTTGCCATCAAGCGGTTGATTGGCCGCACCTTTGACGATCCAATGACCAAAAAGGACATTGGTCTTGTGCCTTACAAGATCGTCAAGGGCGGCAGCAATGACGCATGGGTTCAGGCCGATGGCAAGAGCTACAGCCCCAGCCAGATTTCGGCTTTCACCCTCATCAAGATGAAGGAAACTGCGGAAGCCTATCTCGGCACCACAGTCACACAGGCTGTGATCACCGTTCCGGCTTATTTCAATGACGCCCAGCGTCAGGCCACCAAGGATGCGGGCAAGATTGCCGGTCTTGAGGTGCTGCGCATTATCAACGAGCCCACAGCTGCGGCGCTGGCCTATGGCCTCGATAAGAAAAAATCCGGCACAATCGCTGTTTACGATCTGGGCGGCGGCACATTCGACGTGTCGATCCTTGAAATCGGCGATGGCGTGTTTGAGGTCAAGTCCACCAATGGCGACACATTCCTTGGTGGTGAAGACTTCGACATGCGCCTTGTGGAATATTTGTCCGACGAATTCAAGAAAGAGCAGGGCATTGACCTTAAAAAGGACAAGCTCGCGCTCCAGCGCCTGAAGGAAGCGGCTGAAAAGGCCAAAATCGAGCTGTCCTCTGCCACGCAGACCGAAATCAACCTGCCTTATATCACGGCGGATGCCTCCGGCCCGAAACATCTGGCTTTGAAGCTCACCCGTGCCAAGTTTGAGGCGCTGGTGGATGATCTGATCCAGAAAACCGTAGAGCCTTGCCGCAAGGCGCTCAAGGATGCCGGCCTGACCGCAGGCGGCATTGATGAGGTGGTTCTGGTTGGCGGCATGACCCGTATGCCCAAGGTGCAGGAAATCGTGAAGCAGTTCTTTGGCAAGGAGCCGCATAAGGGTGTCAACCCGGATGAGGTTGTGGCCATTGGTGCGGCGGTGCAGGCTGGTGTGCTGCAGGGCGACGTGAAAGACGTTCTCTTGCTCGATGTGACCCCGCTGTCGCTGGGCATTGAAACGCTGGGCGGTGTCTTCACCCGTCTGATTGACCGGAATACAACAATTCCGACCAAGAAGAGCCAGGTGTTCTCCACTGCCGAGGACAACCAGACCGCTGTGACGATCAATGTGTTTCAGGGTGAGCGCGAAATGGCGCGCGACAACAAGAGCCTTGGCCGCTTTGACCTCACCGGCATTCCCGGTGCGCCGCGCGGTGTTCCTCAGATTGAGGTGACCTTCGACATTGACGCCAATGGTATTGTCAATGTCACCGCCAAGGATAAGGCCACCAATAAGGAGCAGCAGATCCGTATTCAGGCCTCGGGTGGTTTGAGCGATGCCGAGATCGAAAAAATGGTTCGGGATGCGGAAGCTAACGCCGCTGAGGATAAGAAGCGCCGTGAGCTTGTGGATGCCAAGAACCATGCTGAAGCCCTGATCCACACCACGGAAAAAACCGTGCGTGAGGCGGGCGACAAGGTGTCTGGCGCCGACAAGAGCACGATTGAGGCCACCATTGCTTCGCTTCGCACCGCTCTTGAAGGTGAGGATGCCGAGGATATCAAGTCCAAGACCACAGAGCTGATGCAGGCGTCCATGAAGCTGGGCGAAGCCATGTATAAGGCGGGCGGCGAGGGTGCGGACAGTGCCGCGCAGGACGCCCATGCTGAGGACGATGTGATCGACGCCGACTTCAAAGAAGTTCACGACGACAAAAAGAAATAAGTCAGATTATAGGCTGAGTCAAAAGCGAGCGGACTTGTCCGCTCGCACTTCTGTGTTAATGCTGCCAGTCAAGTGAAGCTGTGTTCGTATGTTTGGGGCCCGTTTATGAAACCCTCGCAGGCACTTAAGGGCAAAAGAGAAGCTGTTCGCGCCATTATAGCGCGTTTTCGCGCCGTAAATCCCCGGATTTTTGGTTCGGTTTTGCATCGGGAAGATCACGAGAGCAGTGACCTCGACATTCTTGTGGATGCTTTGCCCGGTTTCACCCTTTTTGATCTTGGGGGCTTGCAGCTGGAGTTGCAGGACTTGCTGGGGGTTGAGGTGGATCTGCTTACCCCGACTGATCTTCCGCCTCAGTTTCGGGCGGGGGTTTTAGCGCAGGCAATGCCGCTATGAAGCGTGATCCTTCACTCTTGTTGCAGCAGATGCGCAACCGTATTGCGCATGGCTATTTTGCGCTGAATATGAATATTGTCTGGGATACGGTGGATGTGGCTTTGCCTGATCTTGTCCGTCATCTTGAGAGCATCCGTAACTTAGGCGTCGAAGGTTCGTCAGCCTCAAATCCAGGGACTATAGCCTGACATGGCAAAGCGCGATTTTTATGAAATTCTCATGGTTGAACGCACGGCCACCGAGGCTGAGTTGAAATCGGCTTTTCGCAAGGCGGCTATGGTGCATCATCCGGATCGAAATCCGGGTGACGCTGCCGCTGAAGCCAAATTCAAGGAGCTGAACGAGGCCTATCAGGTATTGTCCGACGCGCAGAAACGCGCGGCCTATGACCGCTTCGGCCATGCGGCCTTTGAGAACGGCAATGGCGGCGGCGGTGGCTTCTCCGGTGCCGAAGGTTTTGGCGCTTCGATGGCCGATATTTTTGACGATTTGTTTGGCGGTATGATGGGGGGCCGGCAGGGCCGCCGCGATGGCCGTGAGCGTGGCTCCGACCTGCGGTATAATCTCGAAATTGGCCTTGAAGAAGCCTATAAGGGCAAAACAGCCACCATCAAACTGCCCACCTCCATGGTGTGCGAAACCTGTTCCGGCTCCGGGGCCAAAGCCGGATCAAAACCCAAAACCTGTTCCACCTGTGCGGGGCAAGGCCGTGTGCGGGCGCAGAGCGGGTTTTTTGCGGTGGAGCGCACCTGCCCCTCCTGTCAGGGACGGGGCGAAGTCATCGAAAATCCCTGTGGTTCCTGCGGGGGGGCGGGCCGTGTCACCCGCGAGCGCACATTGTCGGTGAATATTCCGGCGGGTGTTGAGGACGGCACCCGTATCCGTCTGGCCGGTGAGGGCGAGGCGGGTCTGCGCGGCGGGCCGGCTGGGGATCTTTATCTGTTCCTTTCGATCAAGCCTCATGCCTTCTATCAGCGTGAGGGCGCCGATCTCTATGGCCGGGTGCCGATTTCCATGGTGCAGGCGGCTCTGGGCGGCGAGATCAATGTGCCGACCATCGTCGGGGACGAGGTCAGGGTCAAAATTCCGGAAGGCACAC
>DAIMHB010000196.1:0-4636 GCA_036723545.1 Beijerinckiaceae bacterium | reverse complement strand
CTCCCCGCGCTGCGATGCGCAGCGCTGGGAGAGATGCACCCCCACCCGTCCCGCACCCCAGACGCCGATGACCGCATCGGTAATTTCAAGCAGAAAGCGAGCGCGGTTTTCAATGGAGCCACCATAAGCATCGCTGCGGGTGTTGGTTTTGTCCTGCAAAAACTGGTCGATCAGATAGCCATTGGCGGCATGAATTTCCACGCCATCAAAACCGGCACGCTTGGCGTTTTCCGCACCTTTGGCATAGGCGGCGACAATGTCGGCTATTTCCGCAGTTTCGAGGGCGCGTGGTGTAACGTAATTTTTTTGCGGGCGCAGCAGAGAGACATGTCCGGCAGGCTGAATCGCGCTCGGCGCGACAGGCAGCTCACCATTCAGGTAGATCGGGTCGGATATGCGCCCGACGTGCCAGAGCTGTGCGAAAATTCGCCCGCCCTTGTCATGCACGGCCTTGGTCACCAGTTTCCAGCCTTCGACCTGCTCATCCGACCACAGGCCCGGCGTATCGGGATAGCCGACGCCCTGCGGCGTCACGGCAGTGGCTTCCGAAAGAATCAAACCGGCACCGGCGCGCTGGGCATAATATTCGGCATTCAGCGCATGGGGCACCCGCCCGGGCGCAGCGCGGCAGCGTGTCAGCGGGGCCATAATGATACGGTTGGGCAGGGTTATGTCGCCAAGAGCAAGCGGAGTGAATAAATGGGGCATTTCAAATTCCATGTTCGGACAGCACTGGGGTCAGGCTGGTGATTCAAGAGCGGAAGTCTTTAAATGGTGCACTGCAACCGCAGGGCCAAGGGGCTGCGCCAGCTATTTTTTGCCCTGCGTCAGACCTGCGCGTGCCCTTTGAGCCAGATCACCGCGCGACGGAGCCTCAGCCAGACAAGCCTATGGCGGCGAGGTCAAAGACCAAGCCGTGAACATCATTTGCAATACCTTGCAATACATGCAGTAAAAAAGGGCAAAAAAATGAATGAAAACAATGGAGCGGGTGAAGGGAATCGAACCCTCGTATGCAGCTTGGGAAGCTGCCGTTCTACCATTGAACTACACCCGCATACTGGAGTCCAAAGCTCGGCCAGTGCGGCGCACTATGGCGGGAGGTTGTGGCGGCGTCAACTCTTTCTGCGGTTGAGATAACAACAAATCAGCTTGGTGCAGGCGTGTGGGTGGACTGGCTTCACACCGGCGATGATGTTGCTGCGCGACGCAACAGGGCGAGGGGGGCTTTGTGTCGCTCTTGTTTTGTGATCGGGCTGTGGTATTTGTAACCGCAGGAGAACAGCCGCGTGAAGCCAGCCATTACAGTCTTGCGCCCGATGTCCGGGGATGCCGTATGGCGTCGTCTGGGGCTGGTGCTTGTCGCGGTTGCTTTTGTGCTTCAAGGCCTGATTTTATTCACAGGGCCGGGTTCGGGTTCAAATTCTGTTCAATCCGTGGTGCGGGAATTATCCGCTCTGGCCGGGCCATCCTTCAGCGGGCCGGTGCTGTGCATGGATGTCACAGCGGGTGATGCCACCCACGATGGTCCAGAGCATCATCATCATGTGGACGGGTGTCCTTTATGTGCGGCGCTTGGCCATACCTGCATGGTTCACCCCGCATTAGATGCCGGGGCGATTGCCTTTTTCACCGTTGTGGATGCGCTGATCATTCAGCAAGGCCCTCATCATGGCGGCGCGGCTGTCCGGCTTGCGGACCGGCCCCGTGGCCCGCCCGTTCTGGCGTAAATCTGCGCCACCACAGCAGACTCCTGTTTTTTAGGTCATATATGGCCTTCGGGGCTGATGCTATCACCTATATTCAGACAAGTTTTAAAGGCCATTTCTCATGATCCTCTCCCCTACCGGAGCGCCCAACATCCTGCGCCCATTTGTTTCAAAATCCTTACGCTTGCTCGTGATGGCGGGGGCCTCGGCTGCGCTGCTCAGCGGCACCTCGACCCATGCGCTGGCCTGTGCCTGTGGTTGCGGCGTGTTTGATATCGGCGGCCTGAATTTTTCACCGACAAATTCCGACACCGGCTTTTCCGCTTGGGTGCGGTTTGACACGATGGATCAGAACGCCAATTTCGAGGGCACATCCAAGGCGGCGGCTTCGGATAATAATGACAAGAAAATCAACACCCAGTTTTATACACTTGGTGCGCAATATATGATCAACCATGACTGGGGCGTGATGGCGGAATTGCCCTATCTGAACCGCTCCTTTTCAACAAATGTCGGAACATCGGACACGCCGGATGTTGAGACCTTCAAGCTGGACGCGGTTGGTGATCTCAAGCTCACGGCCATGTATACGGGTTTTTCGCCGGACCATTCCACGGGGGCCATTTTTGGCCTGAAATTGCCCACGGGCCGCATCACCAGCCCGACCTATGGCGATTATGGCCAGACCTATGATCCTGATACCTTGCCCGGCAGTGGCAGCACGGATGTTATTCTCGGGGGCTTTCATCAGGGCGCACTCTCCGCTGACGGCAAGTTCAACTATTTTGCTCAGGGCACGGTTCAGGTGCCGGTGCTGATCAAAAATGGCTACAGACCCGGCTCGGAATATGATGCGGCGGTGGGCGTGACCTATGATCTTGGCGGTTATGGCCCGGTCACCAAGATTGCCCCTGTGGCCCAGCTTATTGGCAGCTACCGTACTCATGATTCTTATGTTGGTGGCAGTGTGGATGCTGAAAGCACAGGTTTTACCGGCCAAAATCCTGATTCTGGCTATCAGCGCCTGCTGGTCGCACCGGGCGTTGATCTTCGTTTTGGTAAATTGAAAGTCTATACGGATATAGAGCTGCCGGTGTATCAGAAGGTCAATCACAGTTATTTCCCCGATTCCGGCAATTCCGGCCAGCTCGTGGCGCCGCAACTGTTCAAACTTCAGGTCGGTTATGATTTTTAATGGACTTCGCAGAGCGTTGCTGCTTGCGGCATGGGCGGTGGTTTTCCCCGCCTGTGCCGGTGAGCCCGCGCCCTCTCTGGTTTTAACCTCGCTCAGCGGCACCAGTTTCGACCTCGGCCATCAGCACGGGCATGTCGTGCTGGTGAATTTCTGGGCGACATGGTGCCCGCCCTGCCGCGAGGAAATTCCGGCGCTCAATGCCTTTTATGCCAAATATCATGGCAAAGGCCTTGAAATTATCGGCATATCGGCGGATCAGGCGCGTGACAGGGAGGCGGTTGCGCATATGGCCTCCGGCATAACCTATCCGGTTGCGGTGATGAAGGATGTGGCCACCAATGGTTTTGGTGCCCCGCGCGGGCTGCCGGTCACCTATGTGATTGACCGTCATGGCGTGATTCAGGCGGAATTGCGCCCGGACACAAATCCGGTCACCAGCCAGTCGCTTGAGGCCATTGTCGGGCCCCTGATCGGGGCCAAATAGCGGCGGGTGGCTAGCGGAAATGCTTGGAGAGTTTCAGCCCCTGGCTTTGATAATTCGAGCCCAAGCCCGCGCCGTAAAGCTGTTCGGGGGTCTCGGACATGCGCTCATAGACCAGCCGCCCGACAATCTGCCCGTCTTCCAGAATGAAGGGCACATCATGTGAGCGCACCTCCAAAACGGCGCGCGCGCCTTTGCCGCCAGCCTCCTGTGCGCCAAAGCCGGGATCAAAAAATCCGGCATAATGCACACGAAACTCACCCACCAGCGGGTCAAAAGGGGTCATTTCAGCCGCATGGTCGGGGGGAACGCGCACCTCCTCCTTGCTGGCGAGAATATAAAATTCGCCCGGATCCAGCACCAGCGCGCGGGATTTGGTGGCATAAAGCGGTTCCCAGAAGTCCTGCACGTCATGGGCGGCCTTTTTGTCCAGATCAATCAGGACGGTGTGGCGCTTGGCGCGATAGCCGATCAACCCGTCAAAGCCGGTAAGGTCAATCGAGACTGCGACGCCCACGGCAATCGAGGGGGCGGCACTGGTCACCAATGTCTCGCGTGCATGCAGGGCGATATGTCCGGCATTGTCGAGCCGCGTGTCGCCATTGCGGAAGCGGATCTGGCTCAGGCGGGAACCGGCGCGCGCCAGAACGGGGAAGGTGCGCGGCGAAATTTCGGCATAGAGCGGGCCGCTGTAGCCTTCAGGAATAATATCAAAGGAGCGGGCATGGTCGGTGATGACGCGGGTGAAGACGTCCAGCCGTCCGGTGGAGCTTTTCGGGTTGGCGCTGGCGGCAATATGGCGCGGCAGATGCAGTGACTCCTGCACCTGCGCCAGATAGACGGTGCCTGTTTCCAGCACAGCGCCCTCGGTCAGGTCAATTTCATGCAGGGCCAGTGCTTCAAGGCAGGCGCTCACAGGCCGGTTCGGGCCGGGCAGAAAACTGGCGCGCATCCGCCAGGCCTTTGTGCCAAGGCGCAAATCAAGGCTGGCCGGCTGAATCTGGTCACTGTCCAGCGCATGGGTGGAGCGGATAGCGCCGGTGTGGCGCAGATCATCGATCTGGCGTGCGCTTAAAATGCCGGTGGGATAGGTGTGCTCAGCCAATGTTTTTACCCTTTTGGAGCATTTTAATTTGTTACAGCCAGCGCCCCGCTTCACCCTGAGGCGGCCGCAGGCCGTCTCGAAGGATGGGAGAGGGGCTCACGAAAAGCCGATCAAGATTTGAAACGCTTTAAATTGTTTCCTAAACC
>DAIMHB010000195.1:0-4648 GCA_036723545.1 Beijerinckiaceae bacterium | reverse complement strand
GGGCCTAGCCGTCACCTCGGTGCCCGGTGCCTCCGCTGTGCTGGCGGCGCTGGTGGTGGCGGGCCTGCCGACAGACCGTTTCTTTTTTGAAGGGTTTTTGCCCCCGAAAAGCGCAGCGCGGCGTCAGCGCATTTCAATTTTAAGCAAAATTCCCGGAACATTGGTGTTTTTTGAAAGCCCCCGCCGTCTGGCGGAATGTCTGGATGATCTTTGCGCTGTGCTCGGCCCGCGCGATGCGGTGGTGGCACGCGAACTGACCAAGCATTTTGAAACCATCCGCCGTGCGCCCCTGCCCGATCTGGCCGCACAATTTGCCCATGAGCCCACACCCAAGGGCGAAATCGTCGTGCTGGTTGCCCCGCCGGGCGCCAATGACAGCGCACAGGATGGCGAGGCGCTGGACGAAAAATTGCACAAAGCCCTCGACAGCTATTCAGTAAAGGATGCCGCCAGCATTGTCTCTCAGGCCACCGGCCTGCCGCGCCGTCAGGTTTATGCACGGGCGATCGAGCTTCATGCCGCGCGCCGCTAAGCATAAAGCCCGCCTGTTCGGGCAATGTGCCGAATTTGTCGCCTGTCTGCTGCTGATGCTGAAGGGCTACCGCATTCTGGCGCGCAATATGCAGGTCAAAGGCGGCGAGATTGACATTATCGCCGCAAAGGCCGGACTGGTGGCCTTTGTCGAGGTTAAGGCCCGCCCGACACTGGAAGCTGCCCTGACCGCCATAAGCCCGGAAAAACAGCGCCGTATCTCAAAGGCCGCACGTATCTGGCTGAGCCGGAACCGCTGGGCCGCAGCAACAACCCTGCGCGGCGATGCGATTTATGTTGCGCCTTTTCGGCTGCCACGCCACTTAATTGCAGCCTATGAACTTGCACTATGAAACAGATGATTCAGAACAGGGATTTCACATGCGCCTGAATGTTGCCGTCCAGATGGACCCGATCCACGCCATCAATATCACCGGTGATTCCACCTTTGCCTTGCTGCTGGAGGCGCAATCACGCGGGCACACGCTGTTTTATTATACGCCGGACAGGCTCTCCCTGCAAAATGGCGCGGTGCACGCCCCCGTGCAAAAGCTGGAGGTGCGCGACGAAAAAGGCAATCACTTCACCCTTGGCGAACCGGTTATGACCGATCTGGCGTCTATGGATGTGATTTTGCTGCGGCAGGATCCGCCCTTCGACCTTGCCTATATCACCAGCACCCATATTCTGGAGCGGCTGCACCCGAAGGTTCTGGTGGTCAATAATCCAGCCGAGGTGCGCAATGCGCCGGAAAAACTGTTTGTGCTGGATTTTCCGCACCTCATGCCCCCCACGCTGATCACCCGCGACCGCGAGGCCATCGAGGCGTTCCGTGCCGAATTTGGCGATGTGGTGATGAAGCCGCTTTATGGCAATGGCGGCGCGGCCGTGTTTAAAGTGGCCGAAAAAGACCCGAATTTCGGCTCGTTGTTTGACCTTTTCAGTTCCATGATGCGCGAGCCCTGGGTGGTGCAGCGGTTTTTGCCGCAGGTGGTGCAGGGTGACAAACGCATTATTCTGATTGACGGCGAGGCGGCCGGTGCGGTCAATCGTGTGCCCGCCGCCAATGACATCCGCTCGAATATGGTGCGCGGCGGCGCGGCGCATCCCACAGATTTGAGTGCCCGCGAGCAGGAAATCTGCCGCACCATCGGGCCGGAGCTGAAGCGGCGTGGCCTGATTTTTGTCGGCATTGATGTGATTGACGGCAACCTGACTGAAATCAATGTCACCTCGCCCACGGGCCTGCGCGCGATCAAACGGCTGGGCGGGCCGGACCTTGCCGCACAAATATGGGATGTGATCGAGAGAAAGCGCGGTTGATACGATGACCCGGCCCATATTTGCCCGCACACAGGACTATCTGTTTGACCGTGGAAGGCTGGCTGCGCAGATTGATGATCTGCGCGCCCATTATTCCGATATGGGTGAATTCCGCAAAGCTGTGGTGGAGGTTCTGGCCAAGGTGCATAGTGAGGGCATCGCCCAGATCCGCCGCTGGTTTGACGAGGATGGCAAGGGACTGGCCTGCACCCAGCGCATCTGCCAGCTCGAAGACGAAATTATTCTCGCCATTTACACCTATGTGACCCAACATATTTACCCGCTCGACAATGCCAGCACCGCCGAGCGCCTCGCCATCGTGGCAGTGGGCGGCTATGGCCGTGGCACGCTGGCGCCCAGCAGCGACATCGATCTGCTGTTTTTATTGCCCTATAAGCAGACCCCTTGGGGCGAAAGCGTGGTCGAGGCCATGCTGTATGTGCTCTGGGACCTGCGCCAGAAGGTGGGCCATGCCACCCGTTCCATTGATGAATGTCTGCGCCAGGCCAAGGCGGATATGACCATCCGCACCAGCCTGCTGGAAGCCCGCTTCATTCATGGGGACAGAGGCCTTTTCGACGAATTTCAGCAGCGCTTCATGAGCGAGATTGTGGAGCTGGGTGCCAAGGATTTTGTCGCGGCCAAGCTGGCCGAGCGCGAAACACGGGTGCGCCGCGCCGGACAGTCCCGCTATCTGGTTGAGCCCAATGTCAAGGAGGGCAAGGGCGGCCTGCGGGATCTCAATACGCTGTTCTGGATTGCGAAATATGTTTACAAGGTTTCGGATGTGCGCGAACTGGTGGCCGCAGGGCTGTTTACGCCCGCAGAATTGCGGCTGTTCCGGCGCTGTGAGGAGTTTTTATGGCGGGTGCGCTGCCACCTGCATTTCACCACCAAACGCGCTGAAGAGCGCCTGAGCTTTGACCTGCAACGCATCATTGCCGAAAAGCTGGGCTATAAAACCCATGCGGGCCTGACCAGCGTCGAACGCTTCATGAAGCATTATTTTCTCATCGCCAAGGATGTGGGCGACCTGACCAATATTGTCTGCGCCGCGATGGAAGAAAAACAGGCCAAGCCCCGGGCCATGCTCAACCGGCTGGTCGGGCATTTCCGCCGTCGCAACGAACTGGCCGGCACAGATGATTTTGCCATAGAAACAGACCGCATCACCATTGCACGGGCCGATATTTTTGAAAAAAACCCGATCAATCTGATCAAACTCTACTGGCTGGCCGACAAAAATTCGCTCGCCATTCATCCGGATGCAACCCGCCTTGTCACCCTCTCGCTGAAGCGAATTGATACGGCGTTGCGCAACAATAAAGAGGCGAACAAGCTGTTCATGGATATTCTGACCTCCCGACGCGCCCCTGAAGTGGTGCTGCGCCGCATGAACGAGGCGGGTGTGCTGGGCCGGTTTATTCCTGATTTTGGCCGTATCGTCGCCATGATGCAGTTCAACATGTATCATCATTACACCGTGGACGAGCACCTGCTGCGCACGGTGGGCATTTTATCCGAAATTGATTCCGGACGTCTGAAAGAGGACCACCCGATTGCCAGCGAGGTGATGCCGACCATTGCCAACCGCACCGTGCTTTATGTGGCCGCCTTTCTGCATGACATTGCCAAAGGCCGCGATGAGGACCACTCGATTGCCGGTGCCAGGGTGGCCCGCAGCCTCTGCCCGCGCTTTGGCCTCAATGCTGCCGATACGGAAACCGTGGCCTGGCTGATTGACCAGCATCTGGTGATGTCCAACACCGCCCAGAGCCGCGACCTTTCCGACCCGCGCACAATCGAAACCTTTGCCAATATTGTGCAAACGCTGGAGCGGCTGAAACTGCTCCTCGTGCTCACCGTGTGCGACATACGCGCCGTTGGCCCCGGCGTGTGGAACGGCTGGAAAGGCCAGTTGCTGCGCTCGCTCTATTGGGAAACCGAAGTGGTGCTGAGCGGCGGCCATTCCGCCGCTGACCGGCGCAGCCGCGTCATTGAAATGCAGCACCAGCTTCATCAGGCGCTGCCGACATGGTCTGATCCGGAATTTGAGGATTATGCCGCCCGTCATTATCCCGCCTACTGGCTGAAGGTGGATCTGGAGCGTAAAATTCAGCACGCCAATCTGCTGCGGCTCTCGGCTGTGGATATGCGCTCGCTGATGACCGAATACCGCACGGATGCGTTCAAGGGCGTCACCGAACTGACCGTGATCGCGCCCGACCATCCACGGCTGCTGTCGGTGATTGCCGGAGCCTGCGCGGCGGCAGGGGCCAATATTGTCGATGCGCAGATTTTCACCACCACTGACGGGCTGGCGCTGGACACGATTTTCATGACCCGCGCCTTCGACATGGAAGAGGACGAACTGCGCCGCGCCGCGCGCGTGGCGCAATCGGTTGAAAAAGCTCTGCGCGGAGAGATCCGGCTCGGCCCCATTCTGGAAAGCAAAGGCGCGGCCAATAAAGAGCGGGCCGCCACCTTCCGTCTCGCGCCGGAGGTGGTTCTTGATAACAATCTCTCCAACCGCTATTCCGTGCTGGAAGTCTCCGGCCTTGACCGGCCCGGCCTGCTCTATGACCTTACCGCAGTGATTTCCAAACTGAACCTCAATATCGGCTCGGCCCATGTGGTCACCTTTGGCGAAAAGGCGGTGGACGTGTTTTATGTCACCGACCTGACCGGCGCAAAAATCACCAATCCGGCCCGCCAATCCTCGGTCAAGCGGCATCTGCGCGAGGTATTTGCCGAGAAATGAACAAAACAGCCAAATTGGCTCTTATGCTTATGC
>DAIMHB010000194.1:0-4668 GCA_036723545.1 Beijerinckiaceae bacterium | reverse complement strand
TAAGGCCGCCTGCGCCCCCAAAGGTTGCGGCTTCGGAATTTTCGCCTCGGCAGCATCCAAATCTCCGGCATAGGGGCCGCGCACATGCGGCAGGCTCAACATGCCGCTGGCCTGCGCCGGAAGACATAATTTTTCACACACCGCATAATCAAACCGGTAATTCAGCCGCACCGGCAGGCTGGCATCAACGGCCGTAATCTCCAGCAGGAAAGTGACATTTTTCTCATAGCCATTGGCGGAAATGCCCCCTTCCGACAGTTTTTGCGGGGCCGGAAAGCGCATATTGACCGAGGCCACATTGTCCGAACCCTCAAAGGACAGGCTTGGCGGCAGACCGGCCTCACCCGGGTTGCGCCAATAGGTGATGGTGGCAGGGGCAAGCTCCACCTCCAACCCGGCGCGGTAATGTCCGGCAGACATCTCGCCGCCGGCCACAAGCCGCGCACGCGATTTTTGCCCAGAACTCCACGGGCTGGCGAAATCATCCGCAAGCGCCGGTGCGGTCAGAACAAGGATAAAGGCCAGCATAAACCGCAACATCGTCTTATTATATCCTGTTTTCACATCAGCTGCGACAAAGGTTACGCGCATCGGCTATTGAATCAACCTGATTGCCGCTTATATGATGGCTCATGAGTGCGCATAAGACCATATCCGAAGGATTAAGCGGGCAAATCCTCATCGCCATGCCGGGCATGTCCGATCCGCGTTTTCACAAGGCGGTGATTTTCATCTGCTCGCATTCCGAGGCAGGCACAATGGGTGTTGTGCTCAACCATCCCCATAAAAAGCTGCGATTTCACGACCTGCTGACGCAACTCAACATTGAAACCAGCGAACATGCCCGCAAATCCTCTAAAATTGAAGTGGTGATCGGCGGGCCCGTGCAGCCGGAGCAGGGTTTTGTGCTGCATTCGGCCGATTATTCAAGTGAAGGCGCGACCCTTGCCGTGTCTGAGTCGGTCTATATGACCGCCACCATCGATATTCTCAAAGCCTTGGGCCATGGCGAGGGGCCGTCCCGCGCGCTGATGGCCCTTGGCTATGCCGGCTGGGGCGCAGGGCAGCTTGAGGAAGAATTGCTGGCCAATGCCTGGCTCACCGGCCCGTGCGAGGCCGCGCTCCTGTTCGAAACGGATGTGTCACATATGTATACAACAGCACTGGCCAAGCTGGGCATTGATCCGGCCATGCTGATGGCACAAGCCGGTCATGGCTAGGGCACAGCACGCTTAATCTTGAAAAAGTCCCGCAATAAATCAGCTGACTCCTGCTCTCGAAGCCCCGAATAGACCTCCGGTGCATGGTGGCAGGTGGGCTGGCTGAAAAAGCGCGGGCCGTGCTCCACAGCGCCGCCCTTCACATCCGGCGCGCAATAATACAGCCGCCGAATTCGCGCGAAGGAAATGGCCCCCGCGCACATGGCGCAAGGCTCCAGCGTCACATATAGATCGCAATCGGTGAGACGCTCGCTGTCCAGCACGCGCGCGGCAGCCCGCAGCACCAGAATTTCAGCATGGGCGGTGGGGTCTTTGTCCTGCAGGGTCTGGTTTCCGGCCACGGCAATCACCTCGCCTTTGCGCAGAACAGCCGCACCCACAGGCACTTCGCCGCGCAGAGCGGCGGCTTTTGCCGCCTCAAAAGCCAGATCAAACCCGTTGATAGTGCTGCTCACCACAATCGACTCGCAAATCTCGCAGAAAGTTTTGAAAAGGCTTCACTCTCCCGCGCTTCTGCTTTATCAGACAGATATGATTGATAAAAGCAAAACAGGCGGCAATGGGCCGCGCAAACCCTTTTCCCCCGCTGACCGCACGGCCAAGCCGCGCAAAGCTGCCGCGCCGCGCCGTATTCTGGAAGAAATTGTGCCCGCTGCGGCCGCCGCCGACACCGGCGAGCGAATCGCCAAAGTTATGGCCCGCGCCGGTCTGTGCTCGCGGCGCGACGCCGAACAATGGATTGCCGATGGCCGTGTCAGCGTCAATGGCACGGTGATTCTCTCTCCCGCGCTGAATGTTGGCTCCAGTGATAAGATCGTGGTGGATGGCCAGCCTTTGGCCGCCGCCGAACCCACCCGCCTGTTTATGTTCCATAAGCCGCGCGGCACAGTCACCACCGACCGCGACCCTGAGGGCCGCCCGACCATCTTCGAGGTGTTGCCCGAAGGTCTGCCGCGCGTCATGACCATTGGCCGCCTCGACATCAACACCGAGGGCCTGCTGCTGCTCACCAATGATGGCGGCCTCGCCCGTCAGCTCGAATTGCCCAAAACCGGCTGGCTGCGCCGTTACCGCGTGCGCGCCCATGGCGAAACCGATCAGGCGGTGCTGGACAGCCTGCGCGACGGCATCACCATTGACGGGATTCATTATGCCGGTATCGAAGCCCATATTGACCGCGTTCAGGGCAGCAATATGTGGCTCACCATGGGCCTGCGGGAGGGTAAAAACCGCGAAATCAAGCGCGTGCTGGAGCATCTCGGCCTTGCCGTGACGCGCCTTATCCGTGTGTCTTTCGGCCCGTTTCAGCTTCTGGAACTGAAAGAGGGCGCCGTTGAGGAAGTGAAAACCCGCGTCCTGCGTGACCAGCTTGGTGAGGCGTTGATTGCCGAGGCGGGCTGTATTTTTGCCGATGAGGCGGCCCCTGCCGCGCCGCGCGTCACCGCAGCCCGCACGCAGAGCGAGCGCAGCGGCACCCGCCCGCAGATGCGCGGCGAGCGCGGCGCTGAGCGCGGCTATATCGCCGATAAAAAACCGCCCTTCGAGCGCAAAGCCCGTGGCGAAATGTCATCCGAGCAGGATTTCACCCATGATTATGCGGGTGAGCTTGACCGTCCGGTGCCCGGCCCACGCAAACATGTCAAAACCCTGCGCGCCATCAAGGATGTGGCCCAGCGCACCGGCCCGCGCCAGACCATCACACGCGACAAAACTCAGGACCGCAATGGCCGCAGTGTCACGGTGGAGCGCGTGGCGCGCCCGTCGATCCGTCCTGTTCTGGAGCCGGAAACCCGCAATGCCAAGCGCTTTGCGGCGGGCAATGCCACGCTGGAAGGCGAAGGCCGCTCGCGCACCAAGCGCCAGTCGGATATGGTGCGGGAGAAGAAGGCCGAGGCCAAGAGCCACGACCCCAAACCCTTCAACCGCAGCACAGCCGAGAAAAAACCCTTCCGCAAACGCGACGAAGCCTATGAGGAACGGCCCGTAACCGGCCGCAGCTTTGAAAAGCGCCAGCTGTCCGCCCGCGCCTATCAGGGCAAGGAAGCCGCTCCCGGTCGCGATGCCCGCACGGCGCGCTCAGCCGAAGGCAAGTCCTTCGGCGCTAAGTCTTATGGTGACCGGCCTTCCGGCGGCAGACCTGCGGGGGACAGGCCCAAAGGCGGACGCCCCTTCGGCGGGAAGCCCTCAGGTGACCGGCCCTCAGGCGGCAAGCCTTTCGGCGGCAAACCCTCCGGCCCGCGTGGCCGGGACAGGTAAGTCATGCGGATCGTCGGCGGCCGTCTCAAAGGGCGAGGGCTGAAAGGCCCGTTGGCGGAGGGGCTGCGCCCCACCTCTGACCGGCTGCGCGAGAGCATTTTCAACATTCTCGCCCATGCCTATGGCGACTGCGTTGACAATGCCCGCGTGATCGACCTTTTTGCCGGCACGGGCGCGCTGGCGCTGGAGGCGCTGTCGCGCGGGGCACGCTTCGCGCTGATGGTGGATGATTCATCGCAGGCCCGCGCCCTGATCCGCGAGAATGTCGAACAACTTGGCCTTGGCGGCGCCACCCGCCTGCTGCGCCGCGATGCCACAAAATTAGGCGACATGCCCCCCGGCGAGGCCTATACACTGGCTTTTCTTGACCCACCCTATAATAAAGGCCTTGGCGAACAGGCCCTCACCGCGCTGAAAGCTGGCGGCTGGCTGGCCCCCGACGCCCTGATTCTGCTTGAGGAGAGCGCGGATGCTGCGCTCTCCCTGCCCGACGGATTTTCACTTCTGGAGCAACGCGCCTATGGCGTTGCGCAAATTTTGTTTATAAGGCCCTCACCATGACCCTCTATCAAAAAGTGAAGATATAATTTTGCGCCCCTCACCCTAACCCTCTCCCCGCTTGCGGGGAGAGGGAACACTTCGCGATCTCCCTTCAGGAGAGAGTTGACTCCAAAAATTCCCTCCTAAAGGGTTAGGGTGAGGGTAAAATTGAGCGTGAGGGTAAAAATAAAGGCACACCATGACCGAGACAAAAACCACACCACGGCTGCCGCGCGGGCTTGTTGACCGCACCGCCACTGACATCGCCGCCACGCAAAAGATGATGGACATCATCCGCAAAACCTATGAGCTTTATGGCTTTGCCGCGGTGGAAACGCCGTTCATTGAATATACCGAGGCTTTGGGCAAATTTCTGCCCGATCTTGACCGGCCCAATGAGGGCGTGTTCTCGTTTCAGGATGATGATGAGCAATGGCTCTCGCTGCGCTATGACCTGACCGCGCCGCTGGCCCGCTATGTAGCCGAACATTTCGACGCGCTGCCCAAGCCCTATCGCTCGTATCGCGCCGGTTATGTCTTCCGCAATGAAAAGCCGGGCCCGGGCCGTTTCCGCCAGTTCATGCAATTTGACGCGGATACGGTGGGCTCTGGCTCTGTCGCGGCGGATGCTGAAATCTGCATGATGGCGGCG
>DAIMHB010000193.1:0-4684 GCA_036723545.1 Beijerinckiaceae bacterium | reverse complement strand
GGCTTTGCGGTTCCGGCCAGAGGCAGGTCAGGCGTTGCGGAGGCCTGAGGCGTGGCCGAAATATAGGCCGGACGTGGTTTTGCAGCTTCGGATGCCGCGAGAGCCGCCGCCACCATGGGCACCGGCTTGGCGGGCAGCAGGGTCGGGGCTGGTTTTGCCGGTGCGTCCTCTTCGTCCTCGTCGGTCGTATCGGCCATGGAGGGCAGCGGGCTCTGGCGTGCCGGGCTGGCGGCTGGCGTGAGCCGCGCGGGGGTGCTGGAAGCAATTTTGATCGGTTCAGCCGAGGGCTTGTCGGAAATGGCTGCGACAGAACGACGCGTCGCGCCATCGTCAATATGGTCCTCGATCAGGCCTTCCATAATCCGGTCTCGTTCCGGCCCCGAGCGTCCGCCCAGAACCGCAGCCACCAGCGCATGGCCATCACGCTTGACAGAGGTCAGCAGATTGAAGCCGGACGCATTGGTGAACCCGGTTTTGATGCCATCGACACCTTCCACCCGGCCCAGCAATTTATTGTGGTTGAGAATGGTTGCGCCCGCATATTCAAATTCATGCGTTGAAAAATAATGATAATATTTTGGAAAGCGATCCTGAATCGCGCGCCCCAGAATGGTCAGATCCCGCGCTGTCGTCACCTGTTCTGAATTGGGCAGGCCGGAGGCATTGCGATAAACGGTGCGCGACATGCCAAGCTGATGCGCTTTTTTGGTCATCATTTCTGCAAATGTCTCTTCGTCACCGGCAATATTTTCGGCAATGGTGACGGCCACGTCATTGGCCGAGCGCGTGACAATGGCTTTGATGGCGTCTTCAACAGAGATCGTGTCTCCCGCATCAAGGCCGAGCTTGGAGGGTTGCTGCGCTGCACCATGAGAGGAGACCTTCAGGGTGCTCTCCAGCGAGAAGCGCCCTTTTTCCATCTGTTCAAACAGCAGATAGAGCGTCATGACTTTGGTCAGGGATGCGGGATGGCGCAGTTCGTTTTCATTGCGGGCATAAAGAACACGTCCCGAATTGGCATCCACAACCATGGCTGCAAAGGGTGGGGCATAGCCATGCGCCCGCGCATGATGCCTGAAACGATGATAATGCGCCTCTGCGGGTGAAAATATAAGGGCGGAACACGCCACAGCCACAGCAAAGCAGGTTATCGCGGCGTATAAGCGTCCGCGCAACACAGAACTCGTTGACATACACTTCATTCCCACATTGGCCGGGGGCGCGCCTCCGGCGTTACATAAACGTCACTTATTTCAACCTTATGTGAATGAGGTTACCGTCCGGTTAAAGCTGGGCTTCGCTTCTGCCGCAACGGCACCAGAACAGAGGGGATAAACCTATCCGATTGAATTATGTTGCAGCGCACAATAACGCTTGACAAAAATGCTGCACTGCGGTTTAATCTCACTATTGGAGATGGCATAGCCATTTCAGCCCGAATGTCAGTCCAGACATAAACGCAAGGAAGATGACCATGTTCAAGAATTTTGACGACGTACAGAAGTTCAGCAAAGAGCAGATCGAAGTGGCCACCAAGGCCGCAGCCACCGTTTCTGAAGGTGTGAAGGTGCTGGCCACCGAAGCCACCGAATTTTCCAAAAAGTCTTTTGAAGACCTGACCGCCACCACCGAGGCCCTGCGCGGTGCCAAGACCTTTGAAGCCGCTGTCAAGATCCAGCAGGATTATGCGAAGTCGGCTTACGAAGCCTTTGTGGCACAGGCCACCAAAGTGACCGAAGCCTATACCAGCCTCGCCAAGGAAGCCTTCAAGCCTGTTGAAGGTTTTGTGGCCAAGGTGCAGGACGTTGTGAAGACCGCTGCTTAATCCAGCTTTCCGCGCGATAGGCATATTTCAAGGGTTCAGCCGTTGGGCTGGACCCTTTTTGCTGTGCGTCAGTCGCGTTTCGGGCTAAAAATCGAGAGATCGAGTTCTTCTGAGAGAATTTCAAGGGCTTTTTGTCCGGCCAGCGAATTGCCTTGCGTGTCCAGCGGCGGTGACCAGACGGCAATGGTCATCTTGCCCGGCACAATGGCCAGAATGCCGCCACCCACGCCGCTTTTGGCGGGCAGTCCGACGCGAAAGGCGAAATTTCCGGCTGCATCATACATGCCGGCAATGGTGAGCAGGGCGTTGATGCGGTTGGTGTCGGCGGGGGTGAGCAAGCTGCGCCCGAGATAATCCATGCCATTATTGGCAAAAATCAGACCGGCGGCGGCCAGGTCAACCGTGGACATGGCAATGGCGCATTGCTGGCAATAAATATCCAGCAGCGGGTCAACCTCGCCTTTGATCGTGCCATACTCTCGCAGCAGATAGGCGATGGCGGCATTTTTATTGCAGCAGGCGCGTTCGCTGGCGCTGACGGCGGTGTCAATATCCACATCCTGATTGCCGGAGATGTCGCGCACAAAGCGCAAAATGCCGATCAGCCCATGCGCCATACGCTGATTGATGAGATCCGTGACCAGCAGCGCGCCCGCATTGATGAAGGGGTTGAAGGGGCGTCCCTTTTCGCCTTCCAGCCAGTTGAGCGAATTGAACCCGACATGCGTGCTGTCCCTGCCGATCATGTTCCAGGCATCGGGGCCGATAATGCGCACCAGCAGCGCGAGAGCGAACAGTTTGGATATGCTCTGAATGGAAAAGGGCGTGCGGCAATCACCGATTTCATGGCGCTGACCATTGACTGTGGCGATGGCCAGCCCGAACTGATAGGGGCTGACACGGCCCAGCTCCGGAATGTAATTGGCCACTTTGCCATTTTTCCAAAGGGGTGCCGCCTCGCATTTGATGCGGCTGAGGGCGGATTCGATCCGGCGTTTTGTGAACATGAAAGCCCATGGTTCGCAGGCACAAGGACCAATTTTGGTTCGTTCTGCCTGATGTTTCCTCAATATTTTTATTATGTGAGCGCAGGAATGTCGAACTTTCGCTCATAAATCAAGATGGCGGATGCGGTTTCATCAAACACTCCGCCATGATGGGGCGATGTGCTCAAAATTTGGGGATCAGCGCCGCAATATGCTCGATCAGAACATCCGCATTGTGGCGAATCACCTGATGAGTATCCTCCAGCGTGCCTTTGATCGGGGTCAGCCAGTTGCGCTCACCCGGCGCTGGTCTGGGCGAGCCAAGGGACTCTATGGGCGGGACGCCTGCCGGTGTTTGAAGACCTGCTGGTGCCGGATTGTCCATAATCACCAGATCAGCCGGGCGCTGCGGCGGAACCGGCAGGCTTGCCGCCGCCGCCATCATTTTGCTGGCCGTGGGCTGGCGGATGTCGGCTTTGGGCGCTGCCGGTGTCAGCTCCGCTTCGGGCCGCAGCGGTGCAATTTTCGACAGGGCAATCTGCTCAAGGGCTTTGGCATTGGCAATATCCTCGGCGGTGGGCGGAGTCATCGCGGGCGCAGTCTTCAAGCTGCGGCTGAGCGACGAAGTCTCGCCCATGCGCTGTGAAGTTTTATCGGCATGGCCAGGCAAAGCCGCCCAGAACAGCGCAAGGCTCGCAATAACGCCCAGGGATACCACCGCATCCCTGTGCAGCGGGTTGATCGCAATGAGGTTTTTGTGACGGACTTTCATGGAGAGGGTCTGAGACAAGGTTGCGATGGACATGCGTTTTCCGTTCCCGATATGTTATTTATACTGTCTGACACTCGCTTTCGGCAAAATTATGGTTTTAATCGTGTCGGATTGTGGCATGTGACGAATTTTATGACAAAATCTTATGTCACAATCAGACTTGCCCTGCTGATGCGGGAACTTGCGCGGGTGTGGATTGTTTTGCTGTTGCCACTGGCAAAATGGTGGCAGACTCCATAGATTAGAGTGTGTTGCTTTTAAACGGAAGCGGCTCCCTCTCCCCGCGTGCGGGGAGAGGGTTGGGGTGAGGGGCATTTGATAATCCCAAGCCCCTCATCCTGTCCTTCTCCCCGTTGAAACGGGGAGAAGGAACGCTCACAGCATGTTTCCACCTAAAAACAACATGCTCTAGGGTTTGGGTCAGAATGAAAAGGGTTATGCAGACGATGATTGTGGCAGGCCGTATGAACTATGAGCATCCATCGGCTGAATGGCGTGCAGCCAATAGTCCGCGCCGCGGCAATTCTGGCGATGACGCCAATACGGGCCTGCTGACCAAAACAGTGGAAAAGACAAAGAAGCCAAATCTTTACCGGGTTTTGCTTCTGAATGACGATTATACGCCGATGGAATTTGTGATTGTGGTTTTGCAGCGCTTTTTCAACAAGACGCTGGAACAGGCCACCACCATCATGCTGCATGTGCATCAGAACGGTGTGGGTGAGTGCGGAGTATTTACTTATGAAATTGCGGAGACCAAAGTCACGCAGGTGATGGATTTTGCCAGAAAACATCAGCATCCGCTGCAATGTATTATGGAAAAGAAGTGAGGGGTTAAGGGCTATGCCAACTTTTTCAAGCCATTTGGAACATTCCCTCCACCGGGCGCTGGCTGCGGCCAATGAGCGCCATCATGAATTTGCAACCCTTGAGCACCTGTTGCTCGCCCTGCTGGAAGATCAGGATGCCGTGGCCGTGCTGCGCGCCTGTTCGGTGGATCTTGACCAGCTGCGCAAGAGCCTTGTCGATTATATTGATACCGAACTCACCAATCTGGTGGCCCCGGGCATTGCCGATGCCAAGCCGACCGCCGGTTTCCAG
>DAIMHB010000192.1:0-4690 GCA_036723545.1 Beijerinckiaceae bacterium | reverse complement strand
ATTTTTTTGGCCACATCGGAGGGGGTTTTCACGGCGTCCTGCGCCACTTCCGCAATGATGTAACCGGGCTGGATACGCTTTTCGGCAGCGGCGGAACCGGGGGCCACATTGGTCACCACAACGCCCTTGGCCTCATCCTTCAAACCTAATTTCTGGCGCAGATCATCGGTCAGGGCGGAAAGATCCATGCCGAGCACAGATTTGGTCACAGCCTGCGACTTGCCTGTTTCCTGATCATTGCCGGCCAGCTTCTCACCATCCTCCAAGCGCGCCAGTGTCACGGTTTTGGTGATGTCCTTGCCCTTGCGCACAATCACCACCTCAACCTGCTTGCCGACAGGTGTTGAGGCCACCATTTTGGGCAGGTCACGCGATTCCTTGATGTCCTTGCCATCAAATTTGATGATCACATCGCCCGCTTCCAGACCCGCAGGCTTGGAGGGGCCATGCTCATCCACACCGGCAATCAGAGCGCCGCGCGCTGTGCCAAGCCCGAGGCTCTCGGCAATGGTGTCATCCACCGGCTGAATTTTCACCCCGAGCCAGCCGCGGCGCGTCTCGCGGAATTGCTTGAGCTGCTCGATCACCGGCATGACGGTCGCCGAGGGCGTGGCAAAGCCAATGCCGACAGAACCGCCGCTGGGCGAGAGAATGGCGGTGTTGATGCCAATCACCTCACCCGCCATATTGAACAAAGGCCCGCCGGAATTGCCCTTGTTGATGGCGGCATCGGTCTGAAAATAATTGTCATAAGGCCCGCTTTCAATATTGCGGTTGCGGGCCGAAATAATACCGGCCGTCACGGAGCCCCCAAGACCGAACGGATTGCCCACCGCAACCACCCAGTCACCGACGCGCATTTTTTCGCTGTCACCAAATTTCACGGCTTTCAGCGGCTTTTCCGGCTTCACGCGCAGCACAGCCACATCCACCTTGGGGTCTGTGCCCACAAGCTCGGCCTTGAGCTTGGTGCCATCGGTCAGAATAACGGTAATATCATTGGCATCGGCAATCACATGATTGTTGGTGATGACAATGCCCGAAGCATCAATGATGAAGCCGGAGCCCAGTGACGTGGCTTTATGCTGCTGCGGGGCAACATTCTTGTCATGCTGGCCGTTGAACTGTTTGAACATTTCGTCAAACATATCCTCAGGACTGACCGGGCCGCTGCCCTGCTTTTTCTCGGCAATGGTCTGGGATGCGGAAATATTGACCACAGCATCGGTAACGCTGTCGGCCAGATCAGCAAAGGACTCAGGGCCATAGGCATAGGCGGGTGAAAAGCCTGCAACCGGCGCGGCCAACAGGCCCAATCCACCGGCCAGCACCATGGAGAGCGCCAATTTATGCGCCCCGCGACACATGGTTTTAAAATTGGAATATGTCATTGATCCGTCGCTCCAAAAACAATGTCTTACAGATGTCGAAAAATCACAGCAGAATTAGGGCAAAGCCGTTTTATTTACCGGCTTGGCCTGTGTTCACAGAAGATCAGTTTTTAGGGGCCTGCGCTCTGGCATTGCCAAAATACCGGAAGAAATCTGATGTTGGCGCAATGACCATGCGGGTTGCACCGGCTTTCAGACCAGCCTCATAGGCCTGCATCGAACGGTAAAAGGCAAAAAACTCGGGGTCTTTGCTATAGGCCGCCGCAAAAATGCCAGCCCGCGCCGCATCACCCTCGCCGCGCGTGGTGTCGGCCTGCTGCTGCGCCGTTGCAATCAGCACAGTAACATCCCTGTCCGCTTTGGAAGTGATGATCTGCGCCTCCTCATTGCCTTTGGCCCGGTTTTCTGCCGCCTCGCGCTGACGCTCGGACTGCATACGGCTGAACACCTTTTCCGAAATTTCTTTCGGCAGATCCGCGCGGCGAATGCGCACATCAATGGCCGCCACACCAAGACGCTCCGATTCCATATTCACAAGATCACGGATTTTCACCATCAGCGCGGCACGCTGCAATTTAATGACGCTGGACATCGGCACTTCACCCAGAATACGCCGCACCGACGAATTCAGAATGGAGCTCAGCTGATTGTCGGCAATGGCACCCGTGCCCACGGCCTGAAAAAATTTCAGCGGATCGACAATCTGATAGCGCAGAAAAGCATCGACAACGAGACGCTGATTGTCCGAGGCCAGAACCTCCTGCTGCGGGCTTTCCAGATCAAGAATGCGCTTGTCGAGATGGACAACCCCTTCAATGAACGGAATTTTAAAATGCAGCCCGGGCTCAGTGACAATGCCGCGACCCGCAACCGGCTCACCGAAGCGCAAGACCAGCGCCTGCTGGGTTTGCTGCACGGTAAAAACCGAACTCAGACCCACAACAGCCAGAATGATCAGAACAATCAATGGAACAAGGATGTGAGAGCGGTTCATTTGCTGGCTCCATTGGCCTTGAGGTCATTGAGGGGCAGATAGGGCACAGCGCCGCCGACCTCCTTGTCAAGAATGATCTTGTCTGTGCCCCCCAGCACACGTTCCATCGTCTCCAGATACAGGCGCTCGCGCGTCACATCCGGCGCTTTGACATATTGCTCATAGACCTGATTGAAGCGCGCCACCTGCCCTTTGGCTTCGGCTACGGTCTGTTCACGATAGGCCTCAGCCTCCTGAATGATGCGGGCCGCACGGCCTCGCGCCTCAGGCACCACCTTATTGGCATAGGCCTCCGCTTCATTGGAGAGGCGCTGCTGATCCTGCTGAGAGGCGGTGACATCCTTGAAGGCGGCAATCACCTGCGGGGGCGGGTCCACCGGCAATAATTGCACCTGCAACACCAGCACACCGGCGTGGTAGGAATTCAGCACATGCTGCATCAGCTCCAGCGCGGCGGGTTCGATATTTTTACGCTCGGCTGTGATGATTTTCTGGAAATCGGTGCGGCCCACCAGCTCGCGCATGGCACTTTCGGCCACAGCCTTCACTGTTTCCGACTGGTTGCGCAGATTGAAGATGAAATCTTCCGGCTTTGCCGGATCAATCTGCCAGATAATACGGAATTTAATATCGGCGATGTTTTCATCACCCGTGAGCATCAGGCTTTCTTCCGGCATCACGCCAATGTCGATGCTCTTGCGGTCTGTGACCGCAGGCTTGACCACAGAGCCGATAGGATAAGGCAGGTTATAATTCAGGCCCGCCTGTGTTTTGCCGGTATAGCGGCCAAAAATCATATTCAGGCCCACTTCGTTGGTCTGCACCGTATAAAAGCCGGTCAACAGCCAGATGACGAGGCCCAGCACCACAAACAGAACAAGGCTGCGCCCGTTCATCCCGCCGCCGCCCGTCAGGCCATCAAACCCGTCTTTCAGGCGGCGAAACAGATCGTCACCAGGGACAGGCCCTTTGGGCCCCTGCCCCCAGGGACTGGGTGTGGGGGGCTTCCAGGGGCCGCCGCCGTTATTTCCGCCGTTCTGATTGCTCCAGGGCATAAAAACCTCATCTGTTGGACATCAGTTATATAGGTTAGCCCTGCGCCGCTTGCAATGCGGCTCCTCAACGCCAATCGGGAGATGGTTTACAGCTTGCGCAGGCCGGTCACATCAGGGCCAAAGCGGCGATATTCAACAAAGGCAAAACCGGCATCGTCCCGGGCAGAGGCGGCAAAAGCCTCGCGGCTCACCTCGCGCCACTGGCCGGAGTCAGGATGGGGAAAAAACGTGTCGCCCTCGGGGGCAAGATCAACCTCGGTCACATAAAGCCGTGCAGCCTGCGCCAGTGTTTGCGCATAGATTTCGCCGCCGCCGACAATCGCAATGGCCTCAGCCTTCATTTGATCGCCCAGTTCATCGGCAAGCGCGAGAGCCGTGTCCATATCATGCGCTACATGCACACCCGCCGCGCGAAAACCTCGGTCACGCGTCACCACAATGGTTTCGCGCCCCGGCAGGGCCTTGCCAATCGAGGCAAAGGTTTTGCGGCCCATGAGCATCGGCTTGCCCATGGTGAGGGCCTTGAACCGCTGCAAATCCGTGCGGATATGCCAGAGCAGGCGGTTGTCGCCGCCAATCACGCCATTGCGGGCGACAGCCACAACCTGCCAGAGCGGCAGCCGCGCAGGCCTGTCCGTCATACGGCCACCGGCGCTTTTATCGCAGGTGCGGGGTGATAATCCGTGATTTCAATGTCCTCATATTTGAACTCAAACAAAGATGTGACGGCAGGATTTAATTTGAGTTTTGGCAAAGCCTGCGGGCTGCGGCTGAGCTGCAGCTTCGCCTGTTCGACATGGTTGAGATAGAGATGGGCATCGCCAAAACTATGCACAAAATCACCCGCCTTCAGGCCGCAGACCTGTGCCACCATATGGGTGAGCAGCGCATAAGAGGCAATATTGAACGGCACACCGAGAAAAATATCTGCCGAGCGCTGATACAGCTGGCAGGAGAGCCTGCCCTCCGCCACATAAAACTGAAACAGACAATGGCAGGGCGCCAGTTTCATTTTCGGCAGGTCAGCGACATTCCAGGCCGAAACGATAAGGCGGCGCGAATCGGGATTGCGCCGGATGTCCTCAACCACCTGCGTGATCTGGTCGAAGGTCTGGCCATCAGCCCCCGCCCATGAGCGCCATTGCTGGCCATAGACAGGGCCAAGCGCACCATGCTCATCGGCCCATTCATCCCAGATGCCGACGCCATTGTCCTTCAGATAGGCGATATTGGTGTCACCTTTCAAAAAC
>DAIMHB010000191.1:0-4709 GCA_036723545.1 Beijerinckiaceae bacterium | reverse complement strand
GCACTTGTTCCAGCACTGTGGCATCGACATGCGCCGGCTCGCCAACAAAGCCCAGATCAATATGCTGTTCGATGTTTGAATCGGGATCATGGACAACACGGCCCACCTTTTTGGCGGTGACCATATTGCCATCCTTGCCGCACAGGCCAATGGCACGGCCCCCTTCGGCATTGATGGTGCCGACAATCTGCTTGTTGATGGAGCCCGCCAGAACCATTTCGACAATTTCAACCGTGGCTTTGTCGGTGATGCGCAGCCCGCCGGAAAATTCTGATTTGATCCCCAGCTTGGTCAGCATGGCACCAATCTGCGGCCCGCCGCCATGCACCACCACCGGATTGACGCCGGACTGTTCCAGCAAAACCATGTCTTTGGCAAAATCGCGCGCGACCTTCTCGTCGCCCATGGCATGGCCGCCATATTTGACCACAATGGTCGCATCATCATAACGCAACATATGCGGCAGGGCGCGGATCAGGATATTGGCGAGATTATGCGGGTCAATGTCGGACATCGGCTGGCCTTGTAGCGTGGGCTGATCAGGAGTGGGTGTTCTTCTAGCTCAAATGGCGCTTGGGCTCAATCGGCTCACATCATATTATCAGGACTATGTGAGCGTTGCATGACGATGCGGGCAAGGCCCTATCTTTGTGCCGTTTGCCAGTTGGGAGATTGATAGACCGGCGCATGGAGCGGTGCCAGCATGGGCTTGGCCAGAATATGGTCGGCCGCTTTTTCGGCCAGCATGATGGTGGGTGCATTCAGATTGCCATTGGTGATCTGCGGCATGATTGACGAATCCACCACATAAAGCCCGTCCACACCAATGACCTTGGTGCTGGGGTCCACCACCGCCAGAGGGTCGGCGGCATCGCCCATTTTACAGGCACCACAGGGGTGATAGGCGCTCTCCACCTTGGCGCGGATGAAGGCGTCAATGGCCTCGTCCGATACCACATCTGCGCCGGGCTGCATCTCGCCTGCGAAATAGGGGCTGAAGGCGGGTTGGGCAAAAATTTCACGCGTCAGGCGCACGCAGGCGCGCATTTCGGCCATATCCTCTTCATGGCTGAGATAATTGAAGGTGATGGCCGGTGCATCATGCGGATTAGGTGAGCGCAGGCGGATAGAGCCACGGCTTTTCGAGCGCATCGGCCCGACATGCGCCTGAAAACCATGCCTATCGGCCATGGATTTGCCATCATAGGACACGGCGAGGGGGAGAAAATGGAACTGTATATCGGGATAGGCAATCCCGGCGCGGCTGCGGATGAAGCCGCCCGCCTCAAAATGGTTGGTGGCACCTAGCCCGCTTTTGGTCAGCAGCCATTGCAACCCGATCAAGCCTTTGCGCCACAGGCTTAAAGCGGGATACAGCGTGATGGGGAGTTTTGAGGCAATCTGGAAATAAAATTCCAGATGATCCATCAGATTTTCACCCACGCCGGCACGATCCGCTACCACAGCAATGCCGTTGTCTTGCAGCTCCTTAGCTGGGCCAATGCCGGATAATTTGAGAATTTGCGGTGAATTGATCGCTCCGGCAGACAGAATCACAGCTTTGCCTGCCAGCGCCTGATGACGGGTGCCATTCTGGCTATAGACCACGCCCGTGGCGCGCGTGCCCTCAAAGCTGATCTTTTCCACCCGCGCATGAGCGCGGATGGTGAGATTTTTGCGCGACCTGATAGGTTTGAGATAGGCATTGGCCGCCGACCAGCGTACGCCCTTATGAATGGTCATGTCCAGCGGGCCAAAACCCTCCTGTCTCTCGCCATTCAGGTCGGGCGATTCGGCATAACCCGCCTGTTGTCCCGCCTCGATAAAAGCGCGGTAGAGCGGGTTTTTCATGTCGCCCTTGCTGGTGTGCAGCGGGCCAGCGTTGCCGCGATACAGATCGCCGCCGCCCTGCCGCGTTTCGGCTTTTTTGAAATAGGGCAGCACATCGGCATAAGACCAGCCTTTTGCACCCAGCGATTCCCATGTCTGAAAATCCTGTGCATGGCCGCGCACATAGACCATGCCATTGATCGAGGAGGAACCACCCAGCACCTTGCCGCGCGGCACGTGCATTTTGCGGTTGTTGAGCTCCGGCTCGGGTGTGGAGTGATAGCCCCAGTCATATTTGGGCGAATTCATCGGAATGGACAGCGCGCTCGGCATTTGGATAAAGGGCGAGGCATCCGAGCCGCCAAATTCGAGCAGCAGCACCGACATGCGGGGGTCTTCGCTCAGGCGATGGGCGAGCACACAACCCGCCGATCCGGCACCAATGATGATATAATCAAAATTCTGGTTCATAGGTTCAGATGAGCAAAATCAGCTTAAAAAACTTCGCAAATAGCGTCATTTTGTGTCGTTCAGCGGCAATCTCATAATTCGGCTTTATCACCACATTTATGCGCATAAATTTGGCCGTTTACGCCGCATCTTTGAACATGCAAGATAGTGCAGAACGGGCGAGAATAAGCCTGTCAACAAAGGGAGAGACCTATGAATGTAAAGCTGAAAATCATGTCGCTGGCTGTGCTGGCCGCCTTTCTGCCCGGCATTGCACTGGCTGGCGACGCGCCAAGCTGCAAAGCGGTGAAATTTGCCGATGTCGGCTGGACAGATATCACCGCCACCACCGCCACCGCCTCTGTCATTCTCAAGGGCCTTGGCTATGAGCCGCACACCGACGTGCTGGCTGTGCCTGTGACCTATACCGCCATGCACAACAAGCAGATTGATGTGTTTCTGGGCAACTGGATGCCGACAATGGAAGCCGACCGCAAGGCCTATGTCGATGACAAGAGCGTCGAGGTGTTGGGTGCCAATCTCAATGGTGCAAAATATACGCTGGCCGTGCCCACCACGCTTTATGATGCCGGCCTCAAGAGCTTCAAGGATCTGGCCAAGTTCAAGGACAAGCTGGGCGGCAAAATTTACGGTATCGAGCCGGGCAATGACGGCAACCGCCTGATTCTCGACATGATCAAGGACAATAAATTTGATTTGAAGGGCTTTGAGCTGGTCGAATCCTCCGAACAGGGCATGTTGGCACAGGTGGAAAAAGCCTCGGTCAAGAATGATCCGATCGTGTTTCTGGGCTGGGAACCGCACCCGATGAACACCAAGTTCAAAATCAGCTATCTCTCCGATGGCGATGATGTGTTCGGGCCTGATTTTGGCGGCGCAACGGTTTACACCAATACCCGCGCGAATTTCACCAAGGATTGCCCCAATGCCGGCGCCTTCATCAACAATCTGAAATTCACCCTGACCATGGAAAACCAGATCATGGGTTCGATTCTGTTTGATGGCAAAGAGGGCGATGTTGCCGCCACCGCATGGCTCAAGGCCAATCCGGCGGTGCTGGATGGCTGGCTGGCCGGTGTCACCACCATTGACGGCAAGCCCGGGCTGGATGCTGTGAAAAAGAGCCTCGGCCTTTAATGTCTCCCGCCCCGCAGCTTTGGTTGCGGGGCGATTTTTATCGCGCTGATTGTAGGTTGCGGGGGCAAAATTGGAACAATGGATAAGCGACCATAAGATTCCACTGGGTCACTGGATCAAAAATGGTGTTGATGAGCTGAAAACCGCGCAATGGTTTTTTGACACATTGACCAGCATTTTGCAGTTTTTCATCACCAGCCTGACCAACTTGCTGATGAGTGTGCCGCCGCTGCTGATGGTGGGCGTCTTTTGTGTGCTGGCCTATGCGCTGCACCGCTCATGGAAGCTGACGCTGTTCATTATTCTGGCCTTCCTGCTGATTATCAACCTCGGCTATTGGAAAGAAACCATGCAAACCCTGTCGCTGATGACATGGGCGACACTGGTTTCAACGCTGATCGGTGTGCCGCTGGGCATTGCCATGGCGCACCGGACATGGCTGTTCAATGTTATGCGCCCTGTTCTTGATCTGATGCAGACCATCCCGACCTTTGTCTATCTGATTCCGACCCTGATTCTGTTCGGTATTGGCGTGGTGCCGGGGCTGATTTCAACCGTGGTTTTTGCCATTCCCGCGCCGGTGCGCCTGACGCATCTGGGCGTGTCCTCGGTGCCCAAACATCTGATGGAGGCGGGCGAGGCTTTTGGCGCCACGCCGCGCCAGTTGTTATGGAAGGTGGAGCTGCCCTATGCGCTGCCCACCATTATGGCTGGCATAACGCAATGTATCATGCTCAGCCTGTCGATGGTGGTGATTGCGGCGCTGGTGGGGGCGGATGGTCTTGGCAAGCCGGTGGTGCGCGCCTTCAATACTGTCAATCCGGTGATGGGTTTTGAGGCGGGGCTGTGCATCATGCTGCTGGCCATTGTGCTGGACCGGGTGTTTCGTCAGCCCGCCCGGATGATGGGGGGCCGCTTATGAGCGATGCTGTTATTTTCTCCCATGTCGATATTGTTTTCGGCCCCGATGCGCCCAGAGCGCTGGCCTTGCTGGATGCGGGCAAAAGCCGCGATGAAATTTTGAGCCAGACCAATCATGTGATTGGCGTGGCCGACGCCGACCTGAGCGTCGAAACCGGCGAAATTTTCGTGATGATGGGGCTGTCCGGTTCGGGCAAATCCACGCTCTTGCGCGCCGTCAACGGGCTGAACAGAATCGCGCGCGGCCATGTGCAGGTGCGTCATGCCGGCAAAATGGTTGATGTGGCCGCTTGCGGCGCGGCAACGCTGCGCGATGTGCGGGCGCGCTCGGTGGCGATGGTGTTTCAGCA
>DAIMHB010000190.1:0-4735 GCA_036723545.1 Beijerinckiaceae bacterium | reverse complement strand
ATGCTCACAGCCGCGATAGGGGTTGATGGAGCGGTCAAACCCAATATCGGGTGATTCATTGCGCGTGATCACGGATTTGGGCCGCTCCACGATCACTTCTGTGGCGAAATCAGGCAAAGTTTCCGCTGTTGCCCAGCCATCATCCGTAATGGCTCGTTGCAATGGCTCAAACCGGCCTGCGGCATTGGACAAAGCGCCGCGCCCACGCCGCCGGTCGGCAGCAATGGCAAGAACCGGCGCAGGGTCGTCGCAGGGGCGAGATTTTGAAACTGCAATGGCCATGAGAACATCCATCTGAACACTAGGGATTAGAACAAATAGCAAACAAAGAACAAATAGTAAACAAAAATTCATTGGTCAAATGCAATTTGCAATTTATACAAACGGACAAGCCTTGTGGCGTGACGAGGCATGAGCGCGGAGGGGACATGATTTCTGTGTTGATCTGGACAGGGCGGGGGATGCCGGAGGCACGCCTGCGCGATGTGTCACGCACGCTGGCGGCTCTTGTGCCTTTTGCTGTCGAGGGATTGGTGCGTGATGTCGTGATTCTGGCTGATGCGACAGATGCAGGCCTGTTGCATCTTGCGGATGAGGCCGGGGCTGCTGTTTTTGGCTCTCATGCGTCATCCGACGCGGTCAATGGCATGAAATCTGATGTTGTTCTGGTGCTCAATGCCGGTTTTGCGCTGGATGGCCAACTGGCTGACCGGTTGGCGAATCATATTTATACGGCTGCCGTGCCCGCGCCTCTCATGATCGAGGCCCAGGGCGGCAACTGGCTGAGGGCTGTGTTTGCGCCGGAAAGGGTGGGGTTTCTGGCGCCCCGAAGTATCGTGGCGGGGTTGAAACCGCTTGATCCGGGGCTTGTGCGCCGTCAGCTTTGGCGGTTTAAAGTTCTGAAAGCCAGAAGCCTGCGGCAGGAGCGGTGAACGGCATCAGCTGTGGCTGATCTGTTTCGACAATATGCGCAGACCGTCCCAAGCCTTGCGTTTGCGGGCTGCCGTGCGCATGATCTCGCCTAAATCGGGCAGTGCCAGCACCGGAATCGTGCGGCCTTCGAATGTAAATGTGCCGATTCCGTTGGAATTTTTGCCAATATTGAGCTTTTCGGCGGCCCAGCCAAGGCAGATCAGGCTTTGCGGCTGCACCAGTGCAATGTGGCGCAGGGCAAAGGGCAGGCATGTGTCTATATGGTGCCGGGCGGGCATCATATTGCCGGGCGGAAACCAGGGCACAATCTGGGCGAGATAGCTCTGCTCCGGCAAAATGCCGATGGCGCGCAGCATCCGTTGCAGAAGAATGCCGCGCAGGCCGGAGAAAGGCTGGCCGCTGTTGTCATCATCCCTGTCCGGTGTTTCGCCCATCACCATCACGCGCGGCTGCACCGCACCCGTGCCAAACACCAGATTTTGCGCGGAGCGGCGCAGCGGGCAGCCTTCAAATTCGGCAAGAGCGGCGTGCAACTGCGCCAATGTTCCGGCGTGCCGGGCCAGAGTTGTGGCTTCCGATATGGCTTCATCGGGGCTGGCCAGAGGTGCGGGGGCAGGGCGCGGGTTTGAAACCGGCGGTGCCCGCGGCTCTGGCGCCCGGCCGGGCACGCTGGGCTGCGGGACTGTTTCGGATCTGATTTTATATTCGGCAAAAAAGTCACGCGGGGTTTCGGTCAGCGCCTCGTCAACGCCCATGGCCTCATACCAGTGAAACAGGGCTTCAAGCGCCGCGACCGCGTGCTGCGGATGCAGAAATTCTGTTTCGCCTAAAGTTTCTGTCCGATCTTCCATAAAGCGTGACTAGCATATCTTGTCCTTCGAGGCGAGACAGGGCAATTATAATGCATGTGATCTGTTCGCGTTTTGCATGTGCGTGCGAAACACCGGTTGAAGGGGATGATGATGAGCAATGAGTCTGAGCTGCCACCACGCGAGAGCATGGATTATGATGTTGTGATCGTGGGGGCTGGCCCTGCCGGTCTGGCGGCTGCTATTCATCTCAAGCAACTCAATAGCGACTTGAGCGTCGTTGTGGTGGAAAAAGGCTCGGAGGTGGGCGCGCATATTTTATCCGGCGCGGTGATTGACCCGATCGGCCTTGACCGTCTGGTGCCGGAATGGCGCACGGATGCGGACCGCCCCCTCAAAACCGAAGTGCGACAGGACAAGTTTTATTTTCTCGGGCCGGCAGGCTCGGTGCGCCTGCCCAATGCGCTGATGCCGCCTTTGATGAACAATCACGGCAATTTTGTTGGCTCGCTGGGCACGGTTGTGCGTTATCTTGGCCAAAAAGCGGAGGCTCTGGGGGTCGAGATTTATCCCGGTTTTGCTGCCGCTGAAGTTTTATATGGCGACTCGGGCGAGGTGATCGGCATTGCCACAGGCGATATGGGTATCGGCAAGGATGGCAAGCCCAACTCGGCCTATACACGCGGCATGGAGCTGCGTGGCAAATATACCTTGCTGGGGGAGGGCGCGCGCGGCTCGCTCTCCAAGCAGCTGATTGCCAAATATAGGCTGGACGAGGGCCGCGAGCCGCAAAAATATGGCATTGGCATCAAGGAGCTGTGGCAGATTGACCCGGCTAAACATCAGCCCGGCCTTGTGCAGCATTCCTTCGGCTGGCCGCTGGACGGCACCACCGGCGGCGGCTCCTTCCTTTATCATTTTGACGAGAATCTGGTCTCGGTCGGTTTTGTTGTGCACCTTAACTATACCAACCCGACTCTCTCGCCCTTTGACGAGTTTCAGCGCTTCAAAACACATCCCTCCATTGCGCCGCTGTTCGAGGGGGGCAAGCGCCTTGCCTATGGTGCCCGCGCCATTACGGAGGGCGGCTATCAGTCTGTGCCAAAATTATGCTTCCCGGGCGGTGCGCTGCTGGGCTGCGCGGCCGGATTTGTCAATGTGCCACGCATCAAGGGGTCGCATAATGCGATTCTGTCCGGCATGTTGGCGGCAGAGCATCTGGTGAGTGCGCTGGCCGCCGGGCGTGCCCATGACGAGCTGAGCTCTTATGAACAGGCCTGGCGCGCCTCGGATATTGGCAAGGATCTGGTGCGGGTGCGCAATGTCAAGCCGCTCTGGTCAAAGTTTGGCACCTATATCGGCATTGCGCTGGGCGGGCTGGACATGTGGACGAACCAGCTGTTCGGCCTGTCGCTGTTTGGCACTCTCAAACATGGCAAGCCTGATTATGCCACGCTGAAGCCGCTGAAGGATGTCAAACCGATTGTTTACCCCAAGCCGGACGGTAAAATCTCCTTTGACAAGCTCTCCTCGGTGTTTTTGTCCTCCACCAATCATGAGGAGGACCAGCCTGCGCATCTGCGGTTAAAGGACGCCGCCGTGCCGGTGGCGCATAATCTGCCGCTCTATGGCGAACCGGCGCGGCTCTATTGTCCGGCGGGGGTCTATGAGGTCGTTTATGGCCATGAGGCCACCAAAACTGACCCGCGCTTTGTCATCAATGCGCAAAATTGCGTGCATTGCAAAACCTGCGACATCAAGGATCCGGCCCAAAATATCAACTGGACTGTGCCGGAAGGGTCGGGTGGCCCCAATTATGCCGGGATGTAGTTTAAACTCCCGCGAGAGGTCATTGCGGGGCGATGGTTCAATATGTTGTTGACACGGTCGCTTTGCTTTGGCCTATCTCTTGGTCAGGCCTGTTCTGAGCTTAAGCATAACCACACCAAAATATCGTCCGATGAAAGGGCGTTCCTTGCAAAATATCTGGCATAATCTTCTGAAATGTTCAGTTCTCGCCGGACTGGTTATATCCGGCAGTGCGAATCTGGCCCGGGCCCGTGAGCCGCTGATTGTGGCAACCCCATTTGAAGTGGGCGAAACGCGGGCCGGAAATTATCTTGCCGCGCTGATTGCGGGGGCTGAACGGGATACGCTGGCGGCCTCGACCTTCTTTCAGGAGGCCTGGCGTCTTGACCCGCGCAATGGCGAGCTGGTTGAGCGGGCCTTTTTATCCGCGCTGGCCAATGGTGATATGGACGCGGCCTTTGGTTTGGCGCGGATCGAGCAGCGGATCAACCCGCGCAGCGGACTGGCGACACTTGCCCTTGCCGTTGAGGCCATCCATGACAAGCATTTTGATAAAGCTGTGCATTATCTGCAAAAGCAGGGGGCATCGGGCAGGGATGTCACCTCGACTTTGCTGGATGCCTGGGCGCTTGACGGCAGTGGCAAGGTCAAGTCAGCCATAGCGTTGGTGGACAAGCTGAAAGACCCCAGCCTTCAGGTGTTCCGCAATTATCATGCCGGTATGATGGCTGATCTGAGCGGGGATAGGGATGAGGCGGCGGACCGTCTGGCCACGGCCTATCGTCTCGATAACCGCACCCTGCGCCTTGTGGATGCCTATGCCCGTTTTCTGTCCCGCGACAACCGCGAGGCGGCGATCCGCACCTATCAGGCCTTTGATAAACTGCTGCCAAGCCATCCGATTGTCATGGCCGCTCTGGCCGATTTGAATGCGGGAAAACCCCTGCCGCCGCTGATTGCCAATGAGCAGGACGGAGCCGCGGAGGTGCTTTATGGGCTGGGCGCGGCAGGCGGCCAGCAGGGCGAAGAAATCGCTTCGATGATCTATCTGCGCCTGTCCCTTTATCTGAAACCTGACAATGGTCTGGCGCGGATGACGCTGGCCGACCTCTATGAGCGCGTGAAGCAGAACGAACTGGTCATCGACACTTATGAGCCGATTGCCGATGCCGACGCGCTGCGCC
>DAIMHB010000189.1:0-4760 GCA_036723545.1 Beijerinckiaceae bacterium | reverse complement strand
CTGGGCGGCTATGCCGCGATTGGCGGCAATCTGGGCGTGATCTGGCAACCTATGGAGCTGGTGATCATTGGCGGCTGTTCGCTGGGCACATTCATTGTCGCCAATACGATGAGCACCATCAAGGATACCGGCAAAGGCTGTCTGGAGGCGATCAGCGGCAAGGGGGTCAAGCAGCAGGATTATCTCGATGTTCTGGGCGTGCTTTATGTGCTGATGCGGGATTTGCGCGCCAAGGGCCGCAACGAGATTGAGGGGCATGTGGACAATCCGAAAGAATCCTCGATTTTTCTGGCCTTTCCCAAAGTGCTGGCCAATGCCGAACTGACCTTTTTCATTTGTGACTATTGTCGCCTGATGATTATCGGCAATGCCCGCACCCATGAGATTGAAGCCTTGATGGATGAGGAAATCCAGACCATCAAACGCGACAAGCTCAAGCCCTATCAGGCGCTGACCGCCGTTTCCGATGGTTTGCCGGCGCTGGGCATTGTGGCTGCGGTTCTGGGGGTTGTTCATGCACTGGGGGAGCTTGACCAGCCGCCCGAACATCTGGGCCATCTGATTGCCGCGGCACTGGTCGGCACCTTTGCCGGCATTTTCATGTCTTATGGCATTATCGGCCCGCTGGCGCATTCGGTGAAGGTGGTGCGTGAAAAGCGGTGCAGGCTCTATGTTATTGTCAAGCAAACCCTTCTGGCCTTTATGAATGGTGCGATGCCGCAGATCGCGCTGGAACATGGCCGTAAAACCATTTCAGCCTATGACCGCCCCACCATTGATCAGGTGGAAAGCGCAACGGTTTCAGCGGGGACGTAAATGCGTTCGATATTGCATAGCCGCACAGCGGGTTCACGGCCATGACACATCGTGCCGACCGTCCGACCTCGCCGCTTGATGAGCGCTCCGGCAAAATGTTTGAGTCCTCCACGCCGGTTGACCGCTGGCCGATGGTGAAAGTGGTGTTTGAACGCTTGGCCCTCGACTGTGCGCAGGCCATGCGCCACCTGACCGTCACGCCGACCTATTTTGCCATTCAGGACATCAAAACAATCCCGCTGGGGGCCGTGCTGGATGATTGGTCAGACACAATTTTAACCGGCGTCCATACAGTGCCCGAATGGGATCAGATGGTGCTGGTTGGGCTGGACAAGCCCTTTATCTATGCCTTTCTTGAGGTGTTGCTGGGGGCGCCCTCGGTCAATACGGCCCTGACAGGAATGGAGCTGACTCCTCTGAGCCTGCGGGTGGCGGGGGTGATGTTCGAGCAGGTTTGCGCCTCGCTGAAGGTGGCCTTTGCCGAATGCGCGCATATCCACATGAAGCATGAGCGCATCGAGACCCGGCTTGATCTCCTGGGGGTTGGGCGGCGCAACCAGCCGATGATGATGGTGGATGTCGGGTTTCAGGCTTTAGGTGCGGGCGGCCATTTTTACATTGTCATACCGCAGGCCGCACTTCTGCCGCTGAAATCGGCACTGACACGCCGCGAACCGGAATCGGTGGTGGCGGATCACGGCTGGAGCCAGAACATCGAGCGCGAAATCCAGCGCACGCGGGTGTCGGTTCAGGCCGTGATCGAACGTCCGAACATGACACTGGGCGAGATTGGCCGGCTGGATGTGGGAACAATTTTGCTGTTGCCCTCCACCACGAATCTGCGCGTCAAGCTGCTCAGCCATGAGCAGGCGCTGTTCTGGTGCGAGCTTGGCCAGATAGATGGCGGCTATACTGTTAAAATTGAAGAAAAAATCGACGAGGAAACCGAATTTATGAACGGCCTGATCGGCTGAACCCCTAACCCTGTGGTGGACAATGGACAGTTCTGAAGAGTCAATGGAAACCGATATGAATTTTGAGCTGCCGGAGCCGGAGCCCGAGCCCGATCCGGAGCCGTTCAAGGGCCCCATGGGCACCCGCAGCACGGATGCCGCCCCCAATATCGAGGGGGTTATGCGCATTCCGGTGACAGTGCAGGTGGTGCTGGGTTCGGCAACCATGCCGGTGTCCAATCTTTTGCGCCTTGGTCGCGGCGCCGTTGTGCCCCTCGATCACCGTGTGGGCGAGCCGGTGGATGTTGTGGTCAATGGCCGTGTCATCGCCCGTGGCGAGGTTGTGGTTGTCGAGGAAGATTCAGCCCGTTTTGGCGTATCGCTGACCGAGATTGTCGGCTCGTCTGTGGACGAGCGCAGTCTTTAATATGGGTTTTCAGTTGAAATGTGAATGATATGACCACGCGAGTTCAGGTTATCAGCGACGAAAAAAACCGTCACCTGCGGGGGCCGGACAAGGCGGCGGCCTTGCTGCTGGCGCTGGGAAAGCCGCTGGCCAGCCAGTTGCTCAAACATTTCGATGCCAATGAGCTGAGAGATATTTCCCGTTCTGCCGCAGGGCTTGGCGCTTTGCCCATCGCGGTGCTGGAGGAACTGGTTGAGGAATTTGCCGGTCAGTTCTCCAGCGATGTCGATCTGGAAGGCACAGCCGAGCAGGTTGAGCAGTTACTCACAGGTGTTCTGCCCACCGAGCAGATTGCCGAAATCATGTCGGAGGTGCTGGGCAATTCCAACCAGTCGATCTGGCAGCGGCTTTCAACGGTGTCTGAATCCGTTTTATCCGCCTATTTGGAAAAAGAGCACCCCCAGATTATCGCGCTGGTTTTGTCCCGCCTCACACCCTCCTCGACGGCGGCGATCATGGGACGTCTGCCCAAAGAGCTGCGCAATGAGCTGGTGGGGCGGATGCTGAATATGCGCCCTGTGATGGAAAGCGTATTGCGGGTGCTGGAAAAACGCCTGCATGAGGATCTGTTGCTGTCACGCCCCGCCAATGCCAGCCTTGAATCGGTCATCCGGCTGGCTGATGTGCTCAACCGGATGAGCCGCGCGGATATGGAGGAGGCGATGCGCACCGTCGAGGCCAGTGATCCGGCCATGGCCAAGGAATTGCGCAAGCGCCTGTTCAGCTTCGAGGATCTGGTCAAGGTCAGCGCCAAAGACCGCGCGGTTCTTTTTGAGAAAATTTCGACGGATGTTGTCATTCTGGCTTTGCGCAAGGCCGATGCTGATATTACCGAGGCGGTGCTGTCCTCACTGGCGGCCCGTGGGCGGCGCATGGTGGAGGCCGAACTGGCCACAGGCAGCGCCGCCCGCCCCGTGGAAATCGCCAAGGCCCAGAGTTCGATTGCCCAGACCGTGCTGGATATGGTGGCGCGCGGTGAAATTGAAATCGGCGAGGATGCGCCTTCCGAATAGCGTCAAAGGTCAGAGGCGACGAAATTCGGAGGCACATGAATGTCAGAGACGGACGACCGCGACAGTAAAACCGAACAGGCCAGTGAAAAGCGTATTCAGGACTCGATCGAGGAAGGCAAGGTTCCGGTCTCGCGCGAGGTGGGCGTGTTCATGAGCTTTGGCGGCCTGCTCTGTGCAATGATTTTTTTTCTGCCCGCCGATGGCCGTCAGCTGACACATGTTCTGAGCACATTGCTGGATGAAGCCGGGCGGATTCATCTCAATTCTGCGGGCGATGCCAATTTTCTCCTCTATGAAATCTGCCTCTATATGGCGGGTTTTATGCTTCCGATTGTGGCGATTCTGATGATTGGCGGCATTCTTGCCAGTGTGCTGCAAAATCCGCCGCGACTGGTGCTGAGCCGGATCGCTCCGGCCTTTTCCCGCATATCGCCGCTGGAGGGCTGGCACCGGCTGGTGAGCCTTGCCGGTCTGGTTGAGTTTCTGAAAAGTCTGGTGAAACTGGCGGGGGCGGGCATTGTGGTGCTGATCTTCGTGAGGGAGCGGCAGGCGGCCATTATCGGCCTTTCCGCATTGGATGTGCGGGTGATTCCGGAATTCATGGTTGAAATTATTGTCCGCTTGCTGGCGCTACTGTGCGCGGTGATTGGTGTTGTGGTGGCGGCGGATATTGTCTGGTCGCGGATTCGCTGGCGGCAGGATCTGCGCATGACCAAGCAGGAAATCAAGGACGAGCGGAAACAGACCGAAGGGGACCCGATGGTCAAGGCGCGCCTGCGCTCTGTCGCGCTGATGCGGGCGCGCAAACGCATGATGGCGGCCGTGCCCCGCGCGACATTGGTGGTGGCCAATCCCACCCATTTTGCTGTCGCGCTGTATTATAACAGCAGCGAGGGCGGCGCGCCAAAGGTGCTGGCCAAGGGTCAGGATCATGTGGCCCTGCGCATTCGCGCCATGGCCGAGAAGCATAATATTCCGGTGTTCGAGGACAAGCCGCTGGCCCGCTCGCTTTATGCGCAGGTTGAAGTGGACCAGATGATTCCGGCTGAATTTTACAAGGCTGTCGCCCGCCTCATCACTTATCTGAATAAAAAGAAGGAGGCGGCACGGCTGCGCTAAAGCACTGTGTTTTTAAACGGAATCGGCTCCCTCTCCCTGCCTGCGGGGAGAGGGTTGGGGTGAGGGGCATAAACGCATGAAAATGCCCTCATCCTGTCCTTCTCCCAAAGGGAGAAGGGACGCTCACGACGCATTTTTACTTAAAAACATCATGCGCTCAAGGAGCAGCTGGCCAGCTACAGGCAAGATTACATGGTTAACATCAGCTTTAGTTTTGAAGATCAAAAGGCTTGAAACCGTGGTCGATTCCATTCTTGCGCTTGCAACCCAGCATCTTGACTGGCTGTCCAGCCGTCAGGCGGTGGTGGCGCGTAATGTCGCCAATGCCAATACGCCCGGATATGTGGCACAGGATGTTCAGCCCTTTTCCGCTCTGGTCGCGGACGGGGGAGA
>DAIMHB010000188.1:0-4761 GCA_036723545.1 Beijerinckiaceae bacterium | reverse complement strand
TTGCAGGGCTGGCCAGCGGGTTTATTGCCGTGCCAATCCATCATGCGCCGGAATCAGCCCGCACCCCGCAGGATCTGGCCCAGATGGCCGCCTCACTTGGCATTCAGGCGACCACAGCCGATGATGTTCCGGCGGCTCTGGAGCGTTTGCGTGTGCAAAACTGGCCGCAGCAGCCGCGCATTCTGATGTGCGGCTCGCTCTATCTGGCGGGGGAAATTCTGGACATCAACGGCACTTTGCCGGAATAAGTCCAAGCCTAGAGTCTGTTGCCTTTAGATGGAACCGTCTCCCTCTCCCCGTTGATCCTTCGAGACGGCCTGCGGCCTCCTTAAGGTGACGGGGAGAAGGAACGCTCACAGTGTGTTTCCACCTAAAAACAGCATGCTCTAAACGCCTCTGCCATCCCTGTCTTGATCCGCCCAAGCGCGGATCGCCTGCATTTTTGCGGCGCTGGCGTGATAAACTTGACCCATAATGCATCCCTCAACGCTGAGGAAATAATGCACCATAAAAAACCCTGTGATCAAAAAGATCGGCTCGAAAGCTGTTCAGCCCAAATGATGAGGGCGAAACGGCTTGAAACAGTGTGAGGATGGTGGGCGCGACAGGGATTGAACCTGTGACCACACCCATGTCAAGGGTGTGCTCTACCGCTGAGCTACGCGCCCATCAGGAGAATGGAGAGGCCTGAAAACAGAACCTGCCAAAGCGGATGCGGGTTGATAGCCCGCAACGGGCCTTAAAGCAAGTTCCAATTTCAATTTATTTATGCGGCCAGCATACGGTTCACTTCCGACACCAGATCCTTGAGGTGGAAGGGTTTGGAGAGCACCTTCGCGTCCTTGGGGGCGTTGTTGTCCGGGTTGAGCGCCACAGCGGCAAAGCCGGTGATGAACATCACCTTGATGTCAGGATCAAGCTCGGTGGCACGGCGCGCCAGCTCGATGCCATCCATTTCCGGCATGACAATGTCGGTCAGCAACAGTTCGAACGGCTCTTCGCGCAGGCGGTTATAGGCCGAGAGGCCATTGTCAAAGGATGCCACTTCATAGCCCGCATTCTGCAGGGCTTTGACAAGAAAGCGGCGCATATCATTGTCATCTTCGGCGAGTAAAATTTTATTGGTCATATCGGGCGCTGCGTTCATTGTGTCCTCGGCTGGTCATCTCAACATTACTGGGCCAAGACGGTAAAGATCTGGTGAAAAATTAGGCTCAAAACAGCGGCAAACAGAAATCTGCCCTGGTTATGCGGTTGCATAGCGATCTTCATGGACGAAATCATCATAATTTGTCATGATCATGACATGGATATTTATGAATTTCAATCGTCACAGGCCTTTGATGTGCAGCGGCCCTCTCGCCAGAGCGCCCCTATCGTATTGAATTCTCCTCATTCCGGGCGAATCTATCCGGCTGAGTTTCTGGCACAGTCGCGTCTGGCGCCCTTTGTGCTGCGCCGCTCCGAGGATGCCTATGTCGATGAGCTTTTTGCCTTCGGGCCCCGGATCGGTGTGCCCCTGCTGCGGGCGCATTTTCCGCGCGCCTATCTCGATGCCAACCGTGCGCCGGATGAGCTTGATCCGGCCATGTTCAGAGCGCCGCTGTCCGTAACTGTCAATCCGCGCTCCATGCGTGTGGCGGGCGGCTTGGGCATTATTCCGCGCGTCGTGGGTGAGGGGCAGGCGATTTATGATGCGCTTCTGCCGGTTGAGGAAATCGACCGGCGTATCAACGGTCTTTATCGCCCCTATCACCGCGAATTGCTGGATCTGTTGGACGAAACCCACCGCAGCTTCGGGCAGGTTGTGATGTTGGATTGTCATTCCATGCCCGCCCAGCCCTTTACGGCGCCGCGCCCCGGCCATCCCCGTGCGGATATTGTGCTGGGCGACCGTTTCGGCACATCCTGTGCGCCCGCGATTGTCGATTGTGTGGAGGACGCCCTTCAGAGCGCCGGCTTGATTGTGGCCCGCAACAAACCCTATGCGGGTGGCTTTATCACCGAGCATTATGGCCATCCGGGCAGCCTCTGTCATGCCTTGCAGATTGAAATCAACCGTGGCCTTTATATGAATGAACAGACATTGGAAAAAAAGGAGAATTTTTCCGCTCTGAGCCAGAGCCTGGCGATGATGGTGACACGACTCGCAGCGCTTCTGAACCATGAATATTCAGGCCGGGAACGCGCCGCCGAATGAACAGGCTGAGGCCGGACATGGATATAGATCAGAAGCGGATGCAGATAAAAAAAGAGCCACCTATTTTGCAACAGGCGGCCCAAGTCTAGGGAGGAAACGCCCAAGGAGGGCATATGCAGCAACTCTCATCGCCGCATCGCAACAATATGCTTGTGCACTGCACAAAAAGCAAGATAAAAATCATTATATCGGCGGTCTGCGTCGCATTGTCGCAGATCAGGAATGTGAAACTGGGCTCAATCTGGCGGCAAGATGAACCACCTCTATGAAGGGTTAAAGATGAACAATAATGAATTCAATGCTTTAATGCGTGATCTGGCCGAGATTTCCGGCAAGATCATTTTGCCGCTGTTTCGCACCAATACATTTGCCGAGGACAAATCCCGGGGTGCGGTGTTTGACCCCGTCACCGATGCTGACCGCAATTCCGAATTCGCCATGCGGGCGCGAATCAAACAGGCCTTTCCGGATCATGGGCTGATTGGTGAGGAATATGGCCTTGAGAATGAACATGCGGAATTTGTCTGGGTGCTGGATCCGATTGACGGCACCAAGAGCTTTATTTCCGGTTCGCCGCTCTGGGGCACGCTGGTGGGCCTGATGCAGGCGGGCAAGCCGGTGCTGGGCATGATGAACCAGCCCTTCACCCGCGAGACCTTTCTGGGCGATGGCACCAGCGCCACATGGACAGGCTTTGAGGGCAAAAGCCATGTCCTGCATGTGCGCCCCTGTGCGGACTTAAGCGCCGCCACTTTGCTCACCACCAGCCCCTTGCTGATTTCACCGCAGCTGCGGCCCGCCTATACGCGCGTCGAGCAAAACATCCGCCTGCCACGCTATGGCGGCGATTGCTATATCTATTGCCAGCTCGCGCTGGGGCAGGCCGATCTGGTGATCGAGGCCGGTTTGAAGCCGCATGATATTGTGGCGCTGATTCCGATTATCGAGGGTGCAGGCGGCATCATCACCACATGGGACGGCGGCGATGCGGCCAAGGGCGGCGCGATTGTGGCGGCGGGTGACCGGCGGGTTCATGCCCAGGCACTTGAATTGCTCAATGCCTGAAAACAGGCCTAAAACTTTGGTCGTCTCGACCAAAGTGTGACCTCTATGCCCTTGTTTAGATGCCGTCTGATGGCGCATAATGTTAAGTAATGAAGGCGCCTGAGCGCTCGGGGCCCACGAAGGAAACGCCACCCATGTCTGAAAAATTCTATCCTGTCTCCGCCGAATGGAAAGCCGCCGCTCATATTGATCAGGCCAAATATAATGCGATGTATAAAAGCGCAATGGACACGCCGGATGCCTTCTGGGGCGAGCAGGGCAAGCGCATTGACTGGTTCAAGCCCTATACGCAGGTTAAAAACACCTCCTTTGATCCGCATAATGTGTCGATCAAATGGTTTGAGGATGGTCTGACCAATGTTGCCTATAATTGCATTGACCGTCACTTGGCCCAGCGCGGCGACCAGACCGCCATTATCTGGGAAGGGGATGACCCCTCCGAGTCCAAAAACATCACCTATAAAGAGCTGCATGTTCAGGTGTCCAAATTCGCCAATGTGCTGAAAAACCATGGTGTGAAACCGGGCGACCGCGTGACCATTTATCTGCCGATGATCCCCGAGGCGGCTTATGCTATGCTGGCCTGCGCCCGTATTGGCGCGATTCATTCCATTGTCTTTGGCGGCTTCTCGCCCGATTCGCTCGCGGGCCGCATTGAGGGCGCTGAATCGGCGGTGGTGATCACGGCGGATGAAGGCCTGCGCGGCGGGCGCAAGGTGCCGCTGAAGGTCAATGCCGATATTGCTGCCGACAAGGCCGGCTGTGTCAAGCATATGATCGTCATCAAGCGCACCGGCGGCGAAGTCCACATGAAGCCGGGCCGTGACCACTGGTATCACACGGCAATGGACAAGGCCTCGGCGGATTGCCCCTGCGAGGCTATGCCGGCTGAAGCGCCGCTGTTCATTCTCTACACCTCCGGCTCCACCGGCGCGCCGAAAGGCGTGGTGCATACCACCGGCGGCTATCTCGTCTATGCCTCGATGACGCATCAATATGTGTTTGATTATCATGAGGGTGATATTTACTGGTGCACGGCGGATGTGGGCTGGGTGACCGGCCATTCCTATATTGTTTATGGCCCGTTGGCCAATGGCGCGACCACGCTGATGTTTGAGGGCATCCCTAATTATCCTACCGTTTCGCGTTTCTGGGATGTGGTGGACAAGCATAAGGTCAATATTTTCTACACCGCGCCGACCGCCATCCGCTCGCTGATGGGCGCTGGCGAGGAGGCCGTGAAGAAAAGCTCGCGCGCCTCGCTGCGCCTGCTGGGCTCGGTGGGTGAGCCCATCAACCCTGAGGCCTGGGAATGGTATCACCGCGTGGTGGGCGACAACCGCTGCCCGATTGTGGACACATGGTGGCAGACCGAAACCGGCGGCATTCTCATCACCCCGCTGCCCGGCGCCATCGGCCAGAAGCCCGGCTCGGCGACTCTGCCCTTCTTTGGGGTCAAGCCCGAGGTGGTGGATGCCAATGGCACTGTTTTAGAG
>DAIMHB010000187.1:0-4778 GCA_036723545.1 Beijerinckiaceae bacterium | reverse complement strand
GGCCGAGAGGGCGGGGGTCGGTCATGGGTAAGTCCTTATATTACGGATACATACGACGGTCATTGTCAAAAAATCCGTCGAGATCAAGGCGGGGCTGTGTCGCGTCAAAACCGGCAAAAGAGCCATTACTCGCAATCATCTGGCTGGCGCGGGCAAAGCCGTTCCATGCAACGCGCGCCAGCGCAGAGCCAACACTGATGCGCCGCACACCCAGCGCCGCCCAGTCGTCACGTTTGAGCTCGCTCGGCCAGTAGACAATTAAATTTACCGGTTTTGGCGCAACAGCCGCAACAATCGCTGCAATCTCATCGGGTGAGCGTGGGCCGGGAGCATAAAGCACATCAGCCCCCGCTGCCGCATAGGCTTTGAGGCGCAGGATAGCCTCTTGCAAAGGCTCCGGCTGACCGGTGAGAAAACACTCTGCCCGCGCCACAAGGAGAGCGCCATTACCAAAGGCATCAACGGCGGCGCGCGCCACCTTTATGCGTTCAACGGCACGATCCAGCGAGTAAAGTTCGGCACTGTTCTCACTTTTTGAGTCTTCAATAGAGAGTGCCGCAACACCTGTCTCCAGACAGAGTTTGATATTTTTGGCCATTTCTTCAGTATCAGCACTGAAGCCCGATTCAAAATCCGCATTTACCGGCAGATCTGTCGCCTCCACCATCTGCTGAATATGCGCCAGCATCTCATCGCGTGGCACTTTGGTGTCTGGACGCACCATCGCCCATGCCGCGCCCGCACTGGTTGTGGCCAATGCCTTAAACCCTAGAGCACGCAACCAGCGGGCAGAGCCAACATCCCACGCATTGGGCATGACAAAACAACCACGCTCGTGCATCTGCCTAAAGGCTGCAATTTTTTGATCGCTTACGTTCATGAATGTGTCTGCCCCTCACCCCAACCCTCTCCCCGTGCACGGGGAGAGGGTGTTTTGGCTAATGATTGTCCCTTGGAATACCCCGTGTCTGGGCGACGCGCTGATATTTCACAGCCGGTTCCAGCACCATGCCCTCGTCAAATTGTTCAATCATACCACGCTGAATTTCCTGCCAGGGGGTTTGGCTTGGCGCATAGGGGAAGCCGCCAGCCTCCATCAGCTTCGCATGGCGCTTGGCATATTCCTCCTGAGAAATCAGAATATTGGCGCTGCGTTTATCAAGATCTATGCGCACACGGTCGCCGGTTTTCAGAATGGCCAGTCCGCCATTGGCCGCGGCCTCCGGCGAGGCATTGAGAATCGATGGCGAGCCGGAGGTGCCGCTCTGGCGCCCGTCGCCAATGCAGGGCAGCGAATTGATGCCGCGCTTCAAAAGGGCGGTTGGCGGCTGCATATTCACAACCTCTGCGCCGCCGGGATAGCCAATGGGGCCGGTGCCGCGAATGAACAACATGCAGTTTTCATCAATTTTCAGCTTCGGGTCATCAATGCGGTGATGATAATCCTCCGGCCCTTCAAAAACGATGGCGCGGCCCTCAAAGGCATTGGGATCTTCCGGATTGTTGAGATAACGGTTGCGGAATTCCTCACTGATCACGCTGGTTTTCATCACGGCATTGTTGAACAGATTGCCCTTGAGAATGATGAAACCCGCATCTTCCAGCATGGGCGCGTCAATCGGCCAGATCACATCAGCGTCGCCGCTCTCCCAGCCCTTGCAGTTTTCGCCAATGCTTTGGCCGTTGACGGTGAGAGCGTCCTTATGGATGAGCTTCTTTTTCATCAATTCATTGACGACGGCAGGCACACCGCCCGCGCGGTGAAATTCCTCGCCCAGATATTTGCCCGCTGGCTGCAAATTGACGATCAGCGGCACCTTATGGCCATATTTTTCAAAATCCTCGATCACCAGCGGCACGCCAATATGGCGGGCAATGGCCAGAATATGAATGGTGGCATTGGTGGAGCCGCCGATGGCTGAATTGACCACAATCGCATTTTCCAGCGCCTTGCGGGTGATGATGTCGGAGGGTTTAAGGTCCTCCCACACCATCTCAACAATACGCTTGCCGGTTTCATAAGCGTTCTGGCCGCGCTCGCGGTAAGGCGCGGGAATGGCCGCGCCGCCGGGCAGGGTCATGCCCAGCGCCTCGGCCAGAGCATTCATGGTCGAGGCCGTGCCCATCGTGTTGCAATGACCCACCGAAGGCGCGGAGGAGGTGACGATCTCCATAAATTCTTCATAGTCGATCTTGCCTTCGGCCAGATCCTTGCACGATTTCCAGACAATCGTGCCGGAACCCGTGCGCTCGCTCTTGTGCCATCCATTGAGCATAGGCCCGCCCGAGAGCACGATAGCCGGAATATTCACCGTGGCGGCGGCCATGATGCAGGCCGGTGTGGTTTTGTCACAGCCGGTGGTCAGCACCACACCGTCCAGCGGATAGCCATAAAGCGTCTCGACAAGGCCAAGATAAGCAAGGTTACGGTCCAGCGCCGCTGTCGGGCGCTTGCCGGTTTCCTGAATCGGGTGCACCGGAAATTCAAAGGCAATGCCGCCCGCCGCCGTAATGCCGTCGCGCACGCGCTTGGCCAGCTCAAGATGATGGCGGTTGCAGGGCGAGAGGTCGGAGCCGGTCTGCGCAATGCCGATGATCGGCTTGCCGGAGCGCAGCTCACCCGGCGTCAGGCCGAAATTGAGATAGCGCTCGATATAAAGCGCGGTCATGCCGGGGTTTTCCGGATTATCAAACCAAAGTTTCGAGCGCAGCGAGGCCTTGTCGCGTTTTGACGATTTTTTATCGTCTTTGTTCGATTTCTTGGTCACAATGCTCTCCAGTTCAATTTCCATGAATGCTAGAATGCTACAAAGCAGGATAGAAAATCAACCGGCAAAACAGCCAATTTTTATTTATGTCCCTGTAAGAACGAAATTAAGGCGATGGGATGGGAACATCACAGTGCGGGCACGGCTTGTGGAGTCATATTGGCACAATTCAAGCCGGCACGCAGCCCGCCCAATAAAAAGCCGTTTCCAAGGTTTGAACCGGAAACGGCTTTGATATTTTTAAGTTAAAATCACAGACCTTGAGACTGGCAACAGCGCGTTTCAGTTGCCCGGCAGCCATTTGGTCAAAAAGCTGAAGGGATTGGAGCTGCCCTGATCTGCCGGGGCGTCTTTATCATTCGTAATCTGCGTCATCTTGCGATAGCCCTTGGGCGGCTCTGTCAGCCATTCGCGTTCAGGTTCCTGCCCCGGGGCCGTTGAGGCTGTCTGGGTCAGGCCAGAGAGGGATTTGTCAACAGCGGCGATTTCTTCCGGTGTGGGCGGGCACATTTTCTGGTTACAGGTTTTAACCTGCGGCGTGGTCGGTTCCGAATTGGGAACGCGGCTCGCCAGTCGGGCCTCCTTATCATCCAGTTCGGGATGGGTGGGCTTGAACACATTGATAATCGGCATTTTCGCTTCAGCCGCGGCCTTACGCGCCTTCATCACGTCAGGGTCATTGGGCCAGTCGGGATGCAAATCGGCATTGGCTGTTTTGGGCTTGGCAAGGCCGGTTTTGCCTTTGGGCGGCAAGACCAAGGGTGCGCGGTCGCGGTAGTCAATGTCCGGAGATTTATCGCTGTCAATGCCCATCAGGCTGGTGAATTCATGCACAAGCGTATCGTCGCCATCGTCCATGGCTTTGGCAGGGCTGCCGCCCAGCGCCAGAACAAGAACACATGAGCCCAGCAACAGACCCACCTGCGCAGGGGTTCGCACAATGTCCGTGAAAGAGACCCGCGGGAATGATAAATTGGCACGCATACGCTTGATCCTCATAGATCAGATTTCCTTATCCACAATTTGAAAAACCCTGAACGCCAAAAAAGGCAAATAAGAGGCAAGCCAAATCAAGGTGTCTTATCCTGAATAAGAAATGATTCATACAGCAGAAGTGCGACCCCTGCAACGATGGCGATGTCCGCCATGTTAAAGATGCCCCAGGGCGAAAAAGAGCCGAAATGTATATGGAAAAAATCGGCCACAGCGCCATAGATCAGCCTGTCCAGCGCATTGCCGGTCGCACCGCCAATCAACAGGCCAAGGGCGCAGCCGGTTATCCGTGTCTGGGCGCGGATCAGCCAGACCATGAAGGCGCAGCAGGCCACAGTATAAACAGCCAGAAGGCCCATGCGGCCCCAGCCATTCTCCGCGGTCAACAGCGAATAGGAGATGCCACGGTTCCAGGCGATCGAAATATCCAGAAAGGGCAAAACGCGCAGCGGTGCGCGCGTTTCAATTTCCAGCCCGTAGAGCATCCCATATTTCACCGCCTGATCAGCGCCAAAGGCGATGAGGGCTGTGCCTATGCCAAGCGGAAGCGGTTTCATTCAGGCCCATTTTCCCGCTGTTTGCAATTCCCGCAGGGCCTGCGCATCGCGCGGCGAAACATCGGGAAAGGCGGGGTCTGTGCCCACATCTTCCGAGATTTTCCAGCTGCGGGCGCATTTTTTGCCTTTGGCTCTGGTGCACAGCACACTGACCCCCGGCACTTCCGTCAGGCGGAAGGCCGCAGCAGGGCCGCCTGCGGGCATGATTTCAATGGCGGAGGTGATGCAGATTTCAGCCAGATCAATGCCACTCAGCGCCGCATAAAGATGGGCATCTTCAATATAGACCTGCGGCGCGGCCTCCAGCGACGAGCCGATGGACTTGGCAGCGCGCTCCAGCTCCAGCGCGCCGGTAATGACCGAGCGCACCTTGCGCACCAGCTTCCATTTTTCGGCCAGCGCCTCATTGTGCCAACCCTCCGGCGTCTCGGGGAATTGCTCCAGATGCACCGAGCCATCC
>DAIMHB010000186.1:0-4813 GCA_036723545.1 Beijerinckiaceae bacterium | reverse complement strand
CCGGAACCCGTCTCATCGCCCGATTGCCGTAGAATCAGCGAGAGCTTGCCGACATTTGTGGCCAGAAGAATTTTCAGAGCCTGTTCCGAGGTCAGTTCAAGCGTGACAGCCTTGGCGACAGTTGGGCGTTCCTGACGCTCTCCCGAGAGCTGGTCTATAGCCAGAACCTTCACATGCTGCAGGATGATCTCTGAAAAATTGCCCGTACTGTCATTATTATTGGCCCGCGTGAGAACAATATCGACAAAATCATTGGGGAAAATAAATCCGGCCACACCGCGCACATCATCCACAGGAACGGTGACAGCACGCTTGCCCCCTTCGATCATGCTGGACAGCAGGCTGCTATTGCCACCCGGCGGTGTTATTTTGCTTGCAACTATGGGCTCATTGCGCACCAGCGGGGTCAGAACCATGCGCCGGCCGCTTTTGATCAGGTCCTCTACAGTTCTGAATGAACCTTCCGGCACGGAGTCCGAGGGCCAGTGTATTTCAGTGACATTGCTGGAGGTAATCTGAACCCCAAAATTCAGCGCTTCGGCGGCAACCACAACAGTTTGTGTGGGCACGGAAGCCTCATTTTGTGTCGAATGGGATGAAAGCCAGTCATGTGTCAGATAGGCCGCCACACCTCCCATCACCAATGCGAAAAAAAGAATCACCAAATTGACGCCTGTCCGCATCGCCGATCCAAATGTTTTGAATAATTAATAATTTATAAATATCTTTTAAGATTATGCGACAAAGCCTTTAAAGTCAATGAAACTCGGCATTGTGCATCGCTATCCTATTCGCAAAAATGAGCCCAGATCTTGCGAAGGAGCGGGAATTGCCCCCGCATCTGGCGAGGCGAGGGCCTCATGCGCAAGAAGGCGCGACCATTGTGCGCATATGAAACATTTGATCCGCTTACAACAGACAGCTATGGGCAAAAATTAATTCCTAGATTGATTAAATAATTGATATATATATTGTTTTTGTAAAAATATTTTTGAACAAATCCTGCGGATAATGGAATGGATATGTTGTTTTGGCGGCTAAAATAATTATAATATTTTTTTAGGGGTTTATTCGCACAAGAGCATTTTAAAAATCATTTCTAAATATCAGGCTGACCAGATTTTTTGACTTTTTTCACCACACCCATGACTTTTCACCATACCCATGACGCAGATCAGATAATAATGCGGCTTGCCCTCAGGAGTTAAAATGACAGCAGTAAGGGGCGACATCCAGCAATTTCTTAATGTTCATAAATTTTCATCCTTTCAATGGATGGTGTTTGCATTATGTTTTTGCACGATTTTTCTTGATGGGTTCAATTCCGCTGCGGCGAGTTATATTGCCCCGTCTCTGATTGCTGAGTGGGGGGCCAAGAAAGAAAATCTGACTTTAGTGTTCAACATCACTTTGCTGGGGCTTGCTGTTGGCACCTTCAGCTCGGGGCCCCTGTCTGATCGCTTTGGCCGCAAGCCGCTGGTTATTATTTCGGTGTTTCTGTTTGGCGCCTCGTCTTTATTCTCTTATTTTGCCTATGATCTGCGTTCATTATGCGTGTTGCGCTTTGTCACGGGGCTGGGCCTTGGGGCTGCCATGCCGCTGGTGGTGGCCATTATCCATGAAATCAGCCCGTTTGACCGGCGCTCGCTGGTGACCAGTGCCATGTTTTGCGGCTTTCCCATTGGTGTGGCGACGGGAGGATATGTGTCCTTGATGGTTATTCCGCTTTTGGGGTGGAAATCCATATTTCTGGTGGGCGGCATAATGCCCATGCTGATCCTTCCCGCATTGATGTTCATGATGCCGGAGTCGATATTTTATCTTGCCGAGCGGAAGAATCTGGATGAGGTTCGCGCCATTCTCTTGCGCATTTCTCCGGATGCCGCAGAATTCACGCTTTCACCCGCCACCGCCAAGCTGAAGCTGAACCCAGCCCGAACCGGTCTGGCTCTGGTCTTGTCGCCGATCAATTTGCTTGGCTCTGTTGCGCTCTGGCTGACCTATTTCATGGGGTTGGTCATTTTTTATGGAATTGTCAACTGGATGCCCCTGTTGTTTCAGGAGATCGGCCTTTCCGCTCAATCGGCGGCGCGGCTCACAGCCTTGTTTCCTGCCGGAGGCTTTGGCGCTGTTTTAACCGGCTGGCTGATGGATAAATACAATTCAAACTGGATTTTATGCCTGTGTTTTGGGATTTCCGCTGCGATTATTTATCTCATTGGCGCCTTGTCGGGGTCGGTTCCGGATCTGATGGTTCTTATTTTTATTGCCGGATTTCTGACGGGATCCGCACAATGTTCGTTGCCGGCTCTGGCTGCGGCCTTTTACCCCACAGCCGGTCGCGTCACCGGCATAGCCTGGATGTTGGGTGTTGGCCGGTTTGGCGGCATAGCGGGGTCCATTCTGGTGGCGTCTTTGTTTGAGCAACACATGCCATTTTCTTATATATTATCCATGATCGCCATTCCGGCACTCATAGCCTCAGCTGCGCTGGCGATAAAACAAGGGCTCTATCCAGAGAATAAACACGGATTTTAAAATAGTTGCACTGCGGCTTCAGCCCCCGTTATGTGGCTGATGGCAATAGATTTGTCATAATTTTTCAAAAATAGCCTTTGTGATGCCATTTCACAATGATGGCTAAAGCCTTCAGTCGATGATAATTCTGTTACGGCCCCGCTGTTTGGCCAGATACATGGCCCTGTCAGCCTTGTCCAGAATTGCGGTCGCTGAAATCTGTTGCTTGTCGATATGCGCGACGCCAAGGGAGATGGTGATGCTTGGCAAGGCCCTGTCGTCATAAAAAAGTTTGCGTTCCGACATGCGCATACGCAAATCATTGAGGCGCGGCAGCACATCCTGCGGCAGGGCTCCGCCCATAATGATGGTGAATTCTTCTCCGCCATAGCGGCACACAATATCGCTGGAACGCGACCATTGCTCAAGCAATGTGCTCAGGTCGCGCAGAACCACATCGCCCGCTTCATGGCCATAAGTGTCGTTGACCCGTTTAAAATGGTCAATATCTATCATAACCACGGTCAATGGCTTGCCTTCACGCGCGCAGCGTTTGATCTCGCGGGGCAGGGTTGCATCGAGATAGCGGCGGTTGAACAGGCCTGTGAGCGGGTCATGCAAGGATTGCACATGCAAATTCTCTTGCAGGATCAGGTTGGCTATTCTTAATCCAAGGGAATGGCAGACGCTATGCGCAAAGGTGTTCAATGCCTCATATCCAGAGCCATACAGGACATCGCTGCCCTGTACATGCAGCATTCCGAACATCTGGTCTTGAACTGTGAGCGGCAGGGACAGGGCCCAACCCTCCTGCGCCGGATCTTTGCCTGGCAGAGTGTCCGTGTGAAGCGATGCTGAAATCTGTCCCGAGGGTAACTGCTGTTTGCCCATATCTGCGGCGGAGCCATTTTGCTTCAGTTGCAGATCCGCTGCGCGGGTTGCAGTTGGATTGCTGATGAACGTTGCCGGGCAGGGGCTGAACACGTCAGCAATATGGCGGCGGATGGCCGCAAGGGCTTCTGCCACATCATGGCACTGCAATAATATGTCATTCAGCCTGTGCAATGCGGACATTTGCCTCAGCCGCTGTTCGCTCAGGTGCTGGCGCGCGTGCAGGGCCTGCACATCCATCAGAACGGATTGCAGATTTTCGTTCAGATCAAGGATAAAACCGGCAATGCCGATGATTGTATCATCCGGCTTGCATAATGGCATTTTGACAATATGCCAGTGCGGCGCATGGGAGGTTGCATTATAGGCCATTGCCGTTCCGGTTTTCTGCCAGTGTGTCAGCGCCGACAGATCTGTGTCACGGCAGTGTGCGGCATGGTGTTTCCAGATCAGATCAGAATCTGTTTTACCAATGATATCAGAGGGATGCCGCAGACCGGCCAGACGCGAAAATATGGTGTTGCATCCCATATAGCTGGAGTCTTTATCCTTCCAGAATATACCAAAAGGCGCCTCATTCACCAGCTGCTGCAACAATTCAACATCAGCACGATTGGAATGAATGTTTTTCAAGGGACTATGCCTCAAAGATGCCGAATATGAATGTGCAGCCTCAGCAAAGGTGCGATGATGCAAAAAAATGATAATATTAGAATTGAGAAAATAACTCAAAAACAGGTTCAGCACAACTGATTCACATATGCCTAAAGTCCGGGCCGTTGTTTGAGTTGTGGTGCATCCGGCTCAAGGCGCGGGGCTCTGTGCGGGGCCGGAGTCCTGCGCCTGACCTGATCAGGATTCTGCCAGCATATTGGCAACGGCATCCTGCTCCGCCAGATCAACTTCAAAATCAAAGGCCACACCGGTTGAATTTTGTATTGTGTCGCGCATACGGTTGATAATGACATCGACATTGGCCGCCGGAGTTTCAGGAAATCCGATAATAATGGAATTGACCCCGTCCGTGCTGACAAAATCGGGCACGCGCAAGGCGGCGATGATCGATTCCACAGCACTGCGAAACATCGTGTCCGCCTCAATGGTTCCCACGTTCTGGCGTAACGCGTCCAGATTCATTCTGAATCTCGCCACGGTCAGAGGCCTTGAATAGCGTATCGCCACCCGCGCAATGGCCGTGGCAATCAAGCGGAATTCCTGCATTGAGAAGGCGCGCGGCTTGCCCACAAGCAAGGGGCCTATGTCAAAACTGGGCAAACGGCCCTGATGCAATGCCAGAATGCCGTGTTCTGTCAGATCATAATGAAACCAGTCGGTATGCTGAGCCTCATGCCCCGCCGTCACGGTGGAGCAATCGAGACAGATGAATTGCACCGAGGCCTCGCTG
>DAIMHB010000185.1:0-4829 GCA_036723545.1 Beijerinckiaceae bacterium | reverse complement strand
CATGCCCGTCTGAACATCCGTGTGGCACGGTCTGTTATTTTGCTTTTTTCATGGGTGACAACGTGAACGCTGATCTCGCGCGCGCCCCGTATCAAAGCATCAGATAGGCAGCGCCCGAGCAATTTACTCACAAATCCGGCCTTTGAGCGCCCGACAACAATCAGCGTGATGTTCTCCCGCTGGGCATAATGCAGAATCTCGGCTGTGAGGTCGCTTCCCACAAGGCGGGTCACCTCACCGCCAAGACGTTCCGCCAAACGCAGAGCCTCATCCACCCGCTTGGCCTTTTGCGGCGGGCTTATCTCGCCCGGCCGGTCAACCGTAACCGCCGTCCAGCCGGCATTCAGGCCCGTGGCCAGACGGCTGGCGGCGCGCACAACATCTTGCGAGAGATGATCCGGCCCGACGCAGACCAGCAACCGCTCAGAGGTTTCCCAGGGGCCCTGAATAGCCCCTTGACGCAACTGCTCGATCATCTGGTCATCCACACGCGCAGCCGTCCGGCGCAGCGCCAGCTCGCGCAGGGCGGTCAGGTTGCGCAAGGAAAAGAAGTTTTTCTGAGCGCGGTGCGCGGTTTCGGGCAGATAGACCTTGCCGTCCTTCAGGCGGCCAATGAGTTCATCCGCCGTTATATCCACCAGCAAAATCTCGTCGGCGTCCCGCAGCACAATATCAGGCACCGTCTCGCGCACAATCACCCCGGTGATGCGCGAGACAACATCCGCCAGACTTTCCACATGCTGAATGTTCAGCGCGGTCCAGACATCTATTTTAGCGTCCAACAGCTCCTCGACATCCTGCCAGCGCTTGGGATGGCGGCTTTCGGGCGCATTTGTATGGGCCAGTTCGTCCACAATAATGATGCGCGGCTTGCGTCTGAGCGCTTCATCAATGTCGAACTCCTCAATCAGCCTGTCTTTGAATGCAATCTGCTTGCGGGGCAGAATGTCCAGCCCCGCAAGCATGTCCTCGGTGTCTTTGCGGCCATGCGTCTCCACAAGGCCCACAAGAATATCAACACCATTTTTCTTCAGGCTCTGCGCCCGCTGCAACATGGCGTAGGTTTTGCCCACCCCCGGCGCTGCCCCCAAAAACACAAGCAGACGGCCACGGTTGTGCTTGTCCGCCAGTGCGAGCAAGGCGTCGGGATCTGGCCTGCGCTCCTGAATATGATGGGTTGCCAATAGATAAACTTTCCTGCCATGAGTGACGAGTTTACAACCTATCGAGCTCCATGTTGAGCTGTAAAACATTCACGCGCGGCTCACCGAAAAGGCCAAGAATGGGCTGGCGTATGTTGCGCGCCACCAGAGCCGCAATTTTATCCGCAGCCATGTTGCGGGCAAGCGCCACGGTTTCAATTTGCTGACGCGCATTATCGGGCGAAATATCCGGGTCCAGCCCGGAGGCGGAGGTGGTGACAGCATCCGCAGCAATCGGCCCGCCGCGGCCCTGCGCCTGCAAGGCTGCAACATCCCCCCTCACACGGTCAATGAGCTTTTGCGATGTGGGCCCAAGGTTTGAACCGGAGGAATTGGCGCCATTATAGGGCGCGTCCACGGTCTTGCTGGCATCATTGGGGTCTTGCGCCTGCGTGGCCGAAGGACGGCCATGAAAATATTTTGGCGCGGTGAATGACTGGCCGATCAACGTGGAGCCGACCGGCGTTCCGTTCAGGCTGATGATGCTGCCATTGGCCTTTTGCGGCACAACAAGTTGCGCAAGGCCGGTGATGGCCAGCGGATAGGCCAGGCCGGTGATGCCTGTGAGCAGCGTCAGCAGAACAATGGCGGGGCGAATGTGACGTAACATGAGCATGTCCTTAGGCCAGATGCAGTGTGGTCAGCACGAGATCAATGGCTTTAATGCCGATGAAGGGCACAATAACGCCACCAAGACCATAAATGAGCAGATTGCGACGCAATAAGGCCCCCGCGCCCACCGGCTTATAGGTGACGCCTTTAAGCGCCAGCGGAATGAGCGCGATGATGATCAGCGCATTGAAAATCACCGCAGACAGAATGGCGGAGGTGTCAGAGGTCAGGTGCATGATGTTCAGCGCGCCCAGTTGCGGATAGGCCACCAAAAACAAAGCCGGAATAATGGCAAAATATTTGGCCACATCATTGGCAATCGAAAAGGTGGTGAGCGCGCCGCGTGTCATCAGCAACTGCTTGCCAATGCCGACAATTTCAATGAGCTTGGTGGGGTCGGACTCAAGGTCAATCATATTGCCGGCCTCGCGCGCGGCCTGTGTGCCGGTTTGCATGGCCACACCCACATCGGCCTGCGCCAGAGCGGGCGCGTCATTGGTGCCATCGCCGCACATGGCAATCAGACGTCCGCCCTGTTGCTCGCGCCGGATATAGGCGAGCTTATCCTCCGGTGTGGCCTCGCTGATAAAATCATCGACACCTGCCTCGGAGGCAATGGCGGCGGCGGTCAGGGCATTGTCGCCGGTCACCATCACCGTTTTGATGCCCATGGCCCGCAATTCGGCAAAGCGTGTGCGGATATTGGGCTTCACAATGTCCTTGAGATGAATGACGCCCAGCAACTGACCATTTTCACTCGCCGCCAGCGGGGTGCCGCCCGAACGCGCGATCCGCTCAACCGCATGGCGGAAGTCTGCCGGAGCGGTCAGCTTGGTGAGCCCGCACAAGGCCAGAACCGCATCCACCGCGCCCTTGCGCAGGCTGCGACCGGGCAGATCAATCCCCGAAATGCGGGTTTGCGCGGTAAAGGGCACAACGACACCTGTTTCAGAGGGCTGTGCAACGGTCATATGATACCGATCCGTTGCCAGCGCCACAATCGAGCGCCCTTCCGGCGTTTCATCCGAGAGGCTGGCCAGCAAAACCGCTTCGGCAAGGGTGGCCTCAGAGACGCCCTGAACCGCATAAAATTCATCCGCCATGCGGTTGCCAAAGGTGATGGTACCGGTTTTATCCAGCAGCAGCGTATCGACATCGCCGGCCGCTTCCACAGCGCGGCCCGAGGTGGCAATCACATTGAAGCGGATAAGCCTGTCCATGCCGGCAATGCCGATGGCCGAAAGCAGGCCGCCGATGGTTGTCGGAATCAGACAGACCAGCAAGGCAATCAGCACCGTTACAGACAGGTTGGCGCCGGAATAGCGCGCCAATGGCCACAGGCTGACACACACAATCAGAAAAATAATGGTCAGACCGGAGAGCAGAATGGACAGCGCCAGTTCATTCGGGGTTTTCTGCCGCTCCGCCCCTTCCACCAGCGCAATCATCCGGTCAATAAAGGTGGAGCCGGGCGCAGCCGTAATCCGCACCTTGATATAATCCGACAGAACCGTGGTGCCCCCTGTCACAGCCGAGCGGTCACCGCCCGCCTCGCGGATAACGGGCGCGGATTCGCCGGTGATGGCCGATTCATTGACGGAGGCCAGCCCCTCAACAATCTCGCCATCGCCGGGGATAATGTCCCCCGCTTCCACCAGCACCACGTCATCAATATTCAGATCCAGCGCATTGACGCCCTCATAAAGACCATCAAGGTCGCTGGCATCCATATAGCGTTTGGCATGGGTATCCACCCGCGTTTTGCGCAAGGCTTCGGCCTGCGCCTTGCCGCGCCCCTCGGCAACGGCCTCGGCAAAATTAGCAAATAAAACGGTGAACCACAACCAGCCAGCAATTTGTCCGGAAAACAGCGGCGCGCCGCCGCTGCCAAGCGCATCATGGATGAATATGCCCGTGACCACGAAGGACACAATTTCCGTGACAAAAATCACAGGATTTCTGGCCAGCGCGCGGGGATCAAGTTTGCGCACAGCGTCAAAACAAGCAGCAAGCAGGATCTTGCGGTTCATAAGCGTTTGAGTGTGAGATGAAGCTGACATGAAAGAATCCAATCCGGTTCAGAATGCCTTGCCGTCAAGCATCAGGAAATGCTCGACAACCGGCCCCAGCGCCAGGGCCGGAAAATATTGCAGCAGATAGAGAATGATGATCACGCCCAGCAGCAGGCCAATGAACAAAGGCCCCGTGGTGGGGAAGGTGCCGACCGACGCCTGCGCCTTTTTCTTGGCGGCCAGAGACCCCGCCAGCGCCATAACCGGCACAATATAGGCAAAGCGCCCCAGCAGCATGGCAAGGCCGAGCGTGGTGTTGAACCACGGCGTATTGCCATTCAGACCGGCAAAGGCCGAACCATTATTGGCATTGGCAGAGGCATAGGCATAGAGAATTTCCGAAAGACCATGCGGCCCGGCGTTGCCCAGACTGTCCAATGCGGTTTGCACCATAACGGACGCGCCCGCAAAGCCCAGCACCACCGCCGGATAAATCAGAATGGCGAACATGATGAGCTTCATTTCGCGCGTTTCGATTTTCTTGCCCAGATATTCGGGTGTGCGCCCCACCATAAGACCGGCTATGAACACGGCAATAATCGCAACAACCAGAAAACCATAGAGGCCCGAACCCACCCCACCCGGCCAGATGCAGCCGGCCAGCAGATTGAACATCGGCACCAGACCGCCCAGCGGGGTCAGCGAGTCAAACATCGCATTGACCGCCCCTGTGCTGGTGCCGGTTGTGGATACGGTGAACAGCGCCGACAGTGCCTGCCCGAAGCGCACCTCCTTGCCCTCCATATTGCCCAAGGAAGGGTCAAGGCCCAAGGCTGTTAACGCCGGAATAGCGCCCGATTCCGCAAAATAGACCACACCGACGCCCGCCACCAGCAGGATGGCCATGGTGATGAGAATCGCCCGCCCCTGCGCAAAATCCCCGACAATACGGCCAAATGCCAGCACAGAGGCCACAGGAATGAGCAATATCGCCCATATCTGC
>DAIMHB010000184.1:0-4853 GCA_036723545.1 Beijerinckiaceae bacterium | reverse complement strand
GATGATCGTGCAACCGGGATTTTTCATGGCTATTTCCTGTTCTGGCTGATGGCGACTGCCAAAATGATAATGGCCCCACGCGCGATCAACTGCTGACTGAATTCGAGCCCCATAAGAATGAGACCGTTGTTGATCAGACCAATCATCAGAGCGCCCATAATCGAGCCAATCACGGTTCCCTTACCGCCAAAAAGACTGGTGCCACCCAGAACAGCGGCAGCAATCACTGACAGTTCGTCGCCCTCGCCAAGCTGGAAGCGGCCAGACTGGAGGCGGCCAGCATAAAGCATGCCCGCAATAGCTGCGGCTGTACTGGAAATAATCAGCACTTGAAATTTAATGGTTGCTGTATCAATGCCGGAGTAGCGTGCAGCTGTTTCGCTCCCGCCTGTGGCCAGCACCCAGCGCCCGAATGTTGTTTTTCGCAACACAATATGGCCAAGCACACAGGCAGACAACGTCCAGAACAGTAGAACCGGAATGGGCCCGATATTGCCGCCGCCAAAGACCCAGCTGTAATTGCGCGAAAGGATGGGAATGGCTTTGGTATCACTGACCCACATGGCAATGCCCTTCGCAATACCCATCATGGCCAATGTGGTCAAAAAGGAGGGAATGCCAATACGGGTTGTCAAAGATCCATTGACAATACCAGCCACCAGACCGGTTGTGAGGCCGCTGACAATGCCTAAAAACGGTCCGCCGATATCCATGCCCAGCGCAGTTATCACCGAGGCCAGTCCGGCAACAGCCCCGATGGACAGATCAATCTCGCCAGCGCTGAGCACATAGGTCATGGCCACCGCCATCACCGAAATCATGGCCGTCTGACGAACAATATTCAAAAGATTGGTTGTTTCGAGAAAGCCGCGATCCCCGAGCATAATCGAAAAAAAGATAAAAATAGCGACAAAACCAAGGTAGATGATGTTTTGACGCCAGTTGCCCATGACCCATTGCACGGGTGACGACGCAGTCGAGACATTAGCCATTGGTGCGAACCTCCTGAAGCATTTTTTGTAACTGGCGCTCGGCAAATTGCAGGTTGTGCCCGCCATCCGCCTCTGGATGGTTGAAATCATCCCGGGCCAGATCACGCACGAGAGCACCGTCCGACATCACGAGAATACGATCACACGCGGCCAGCAATTCGGTGAGTTCAGAAGAAATGATGATAACCGCCCGCCCCTGACGCGCGAGATCACGCACCAGCATAATAATTTCGGACTTTGAACCAATATCAATGCCGGAGGTGGGCTCGTCCAGAATCACAATGCGTGGTTGGGTTGCGAGCCACTTGCCGAGCACCACTTTTTGCTGGTTTCCACCCGACAGCGTGCGCACGCTGGCCGCAGCTGAAGCCGTTTTGATTTTCAGAGAGGATATTTTCTCATCCACGACTTCTTGTGAATTTCGTTTTGAAATCCAGCCCCAGGACGCCAGACGATCAAAAATCGACAAGCAGATATTGGCCGCGACACTGTGTTCAAGCACGACGCCCTGACGCAGACGGTCTTCAGGAATGAGTGCAATTCCGTGACCAATGGCCTCACGAGGTGAGTGTATATCGACAGGCTGGTTCTTGATCAGAATTTCACCAGAGACTTTTGGATCGATGCCGAACAGAAGCCGGGCGATGGCACTGCGCCCGCTTCCCAAAAGGCCGGCAATACCGATGACCTCGCCAGCATGAATTTTTAAATCAAGATTGATCGGCTTGTGAACGCCTGAAACATTTTTGAGTTCGAGCAGAACGTCACTGCGCTTTGAATTTTCCCGCTCAATCCCGGCAAGGCCGCGCGACTGCGTGCCGACAATATATTCTATAATCGATTCCAGCGTGAGTTCGCTCAAAGGTGCCGTCAGCACATGGCGTCCATCGCGCAAAATGGTTGCACGGTCGGCGATGCGCATGATCTCATCCATGCGGTGTGACACATAGATAATAGCGACACCTTCGGTTTTGAGCCTTGCAAGAAACGCAAACAGCCGATCCACATCCCGCGCCGACAAGGCCGTACTCGGCTCATCAAGGATAAGCACGCGGGCTTTTTGAGAAATGGCTTTGACGATTTCGGACAACTGGCGCTGCCCCGCGCCAAGGTCACCTGCGAGTGCATTCGGGTCAACATCGACATCCAGAGCCGCAAACAACTCACGTGAGCGCTTCACCGCCTCGGCGTCATCGATGAAGCCAAGGCCGTCCTTGATCTCGTGCGTCAGAAAAATATTCTGCGCAACGGTGAGTGTAGGAATCAGGCTCATTTCCTGAAAAATCATACCGATACCTGCACGGCGCGATTCTTCTGGCGTGTGGGTTTTTAATGCCTCGCCATAGACCTCGATCGTGCCGCTATCGGGGGCATGAACACCCCGCAAGACCTTCAGAATTGTGGATTTTCCCGCGCCATTGCCCCCGAGGAGGGCGTGAATTTCGCCGCGGCGAACGTCGAAATTCACATCATTGAGCGCCAGCACGCCGCCGAAAGACTTGGTTACGCCCTTCATCAGCACCGCAATGTCTGAAGTGCCTGAGGCTGTCAATTTGCTACCTGCACCCATTTTTCGGTCTTTCCCGATTCGAGAATGGCATCAGCAATCAGAGAAATGCGGTATCCATCCTCGAAATTCGGCGATGGTTGCTGCCCGCTCATGATCGCTTTAAAGAAATCATAGCATTCGATGATCTTGGTTTCACCATATCCTATGCCAAGAGCGGGAATGGGCCAGAGGCCCTCGCCATAAGGATGCGCCGGACCGGTGTAAATCGTTCTGAACCCACGGGCGTCAGCTGGATCATCGGCAAACATCACCTGCAATTCGTCCATGCGCTCATAATTGAAAGCGATTGACCCACTGTCACCATGGATTTCGAAAGTGAGAAAATTATTTCGGCCATAGGCATTGCGTGTCGCCTCTATGGAGCCGACAGCACCATTGCGAAAGCGCAGCAGCGTGATCATCTCATCATCCACATCAACTGGGGCTTTGGGGCCTGTGCCGGATTTATCGGACGCTGCGAGCTTATCGACACCACCGCTTTGAACCGGACGTTCCTTAATAAAGGTATGCACCATTGCATTGACAGCCGAAATTTCACCGACCAGATAGCGCGCAAAGTCCACAACATGCGTTCCAATATCGCCAACCGTGCCCGACCCGGCTATCTTCTTGTCAAAGCGCCAGGACTTCGGTCCGTTTGGATCGGCCGACCAATCCTGAAGATAAGTACCCCGGAAATTGAGAATCTTGCCGATACGGCCTTCCTCAATGAATTTTTTGGCGAGAGCCACCGCTGGCGTGCGGCGATAATTGAAGGCGACCATATGAATGACGCCAGAGGTCCTGGCGGCATCAAACATGGTGAGGGCTTCCGCGCCGGTGCGCGCAAGCGGCTTCTCGCAAATCACATGCTTGCCAGCCTTGAGCGCGGCAATAGCAATTTCGGCGTGAGAGTCGTTCGGCGTAACAATATCAACGACATCAACATCCGAACGGTTTACGACGGATGTCCAATCGGCACTCGATTCATCAAATCCGAGACGTTCAGCGCCCGCTTTGGCGAGTTCGGGATTGACATCAACCAGAATCTTGCGCCGAGGAATCGCTGGGGCTGGCGAAAAAAACATCGGCATTGCTGCATAGGCTAAGGCATGAGCCTTGCCCATAAAACCACCACCAATCATGGCGACATTCAGTGTCTTGGTCATGAGATCAATCCATATTGAGAAGAAAAAAAGTGGCCGGCCAAGGGAGAAACAGTGCCAGCCACCCGAGAAAGTGTTAGTTCATGCTCGCCTTGATCTTGTCGGTCGCATCCGTGTGGTAAATTTCTTTCCAGGCATTGAGCAGCTGGCTTTTTTCAATGGGCGCAGCAGGCAGGGCCACATAGGCCGGGGCCTTTTTACCCAGCAAGCCATAACCGGCCAAAAGTGCTTCTGTTACACCCTGATCATAAGGGCGTTGGGAGGCGATACCCTTGATCATACCGCCGCGTGCCATTTCAATGGCGACATTCTCACCAAGGTCCTCGGTAACAATGATCAGGTCCGTGTCGCGGCCTGCTGCGCGGGCGGCGGCCATGACACCTTCGGCGGGCACGTCCCAGACCGACCAGATGCCCTTCACTCCGGGATGGGCAGTGAGGATAGCACCCGCCGCTTTTTCAGCATCACCGGCAAAATCGGGGCCTCCGATGCCCTGCTCGCCAACAATTTTAATATCCGGATAGTTGTCGAGGATCGTTTTCTTGAAACCATCGTAACGCTGTTTGGTCACGAAAAAATCAGCCGCATGGAAAACAAGGCCGATCTGCCCTTTGCTCCCCAGTGCCTTCGCCATCAGATGAGCGGCAGCAACGCCATTTCCGTAATTGTCTGCCGAAACCGAGCTGACATAATCTTTCCCGGCGACAAAACCGGCCGGAACATTATCCATAAATACAAGTTTTACGCCTTTTTCAGCGGCGGCCTTATAGGCAGCAGCAGTGGCCACGGCATCCGTCGGAATCGAGACAATAATCGATGGGTGCTGGGCAAGGACGGTTTCGAGATCAGAAACCTGTTTTTCCGGTTTGAAACCCGCGTCGGTCACAGCAATAACCTTGATCCCCATCGTCTCAAACTGAGCCTTCAAGGCTTTCAACTGCGCCTGCGACCAATCGTTTCCGCCATAGTGAAAAACCAAAGCAGCGGTTGCATTCATCGCTTTGATCTTGGCCAATTCGTCGCCCGTGAGCTGAACAGCCGACGCGGCCGTCGGCTCCTCCTTGTTCGGGCCAACGCTCAGCACTTTGTTGCCGAGCGCTTTCAATGCGCTGTCAGGGTCAACAGCAAAGGCTTGGGACGCAAAGC
>DAIMHB010000183.1:0-4887 GCA_036723545.1 Beijerinckiaceae bacterium | reverse complement strand
CCTTTGTCTCGCGCCCGATTTCACTCTCGGTTCGTCTGTTCGCCAATATGCTGGCGGGCCACATCACCCTGAAAGTGTTTGGCGGCTTCATCACCATGATGATCGGCGCCGGGGCTATTGGCATTGTGGCCGCAGCCCTGCCCATGGCCGCGATTGTGGCGCTGACCGCTTTCGAGCTGCTGGTGGCCTTTCTTCAGGCCTATGTCTTCACCATTCTTACCTGCGTCTATCTGAATGACGCAATTCACCCGGGTCACTAATAAACATCCAACAACAGATAGTTGGCCCAAAAATATAAAACGAGGAGTAATAAAATGGATCCTGTTGCAGCAAAATACATCGGCGCTGGTCTGGCCGCTATCGGCATGGGCGTTGCCGCCGTCGGCGTGGGCGCAATCTTTGGTAACTTCCTGTCGGGCGCTCTGCGCAATCCGTCAGCTGCCGATGGCCAGTTTGGCCGCGCCTTCATCGGCGCCGCTTTGGCCGAAGGTCTTGGCATTTTCGCATTTCTGGTTGCGATCATCCTGCTCTTCGTGAAGTGATTTTTTGGGCGGCGCAGAGATTTTGCGCCGCCCCTCTTTGTTGCATATGATGCACCGGCAGGATCTCATGATCCGCCCCTTTGAAATTCAAGCTCTCTGGAATTCGTATGGCGAACACGGCTGAAACACAAGACACACACACGGGAACCGTGGCCGAAGGTGGCGCGCATCAGGGTGGTGCATTTCCGCCCTTCGATTCGGCCAATTTTGCCCCGCAACTGGTCTGGCTGGTGCTGGTTTTTGCAGTGCTCTATGTGCTGATGTCCCGCATTGCCCTGCCCCGCGTGGCCAATATTCTGGAAAATCGCCGCGCCCGCATCGCCAAGGATGTGCAGGACGCCGAAACCATGCAGCGTCAGGCTTCCGAAGCCGCGGATGCTCACCAGAAATCCATCAGCGATGCCCGTGCCAAGGCACAGGCTCTGGGTCAGGCACAGCGTGACAAACTTGCCGCTGAATCAGACACAAAGCGCAAGGCGCTCGAAGCCTCTCTGAACGCCAAACTGTCGGAAGCCGAAGCCAATATTGCGGCGACCAAAACCAAGGCGATGCAAAGCGTCAATGCGATTGCGCAGGACGCCGCTTCTGCCATCGTCCAGCAGATTTTGGGCCGCGCTCCCGCCAATGAGGCTGTCTCAGCCGCCCTCTCAACCCTGAAAAACTAAGGCGAGTGAAATTCATGGAACTGGATGCTGAATTTTTTGTCGCCGCAGGTTTTGTTTTGTTCGTTGCCCTGCTCGCCTATCTAGGTGTGCACCGCACATTGACCGCCGCTATTGACGAGCGGGCCAAGAAAATCACCGCAGAACTGGGCGAGGCTCTGCGTCTGCGCACGGAAGCGGAAGCTATTTTGTCCAGCTTCAAGAAAAAGGCACAAGAGGCCGAAGCCGAAGCCGTGCATATTGTGGCTCAGGCCAAAGCCGAAGCCGAAGCTCTGGCCAAGGACGCCGAAATGCGCGTGGCCGAATTTGTGCAACGCCGCACGGCACAGGCCGAACAGAAAATCGCTCAGGCTGAAGCACAGGCTCAGGCCGATGTGAAGGCCGCTGCCGCCGAAGCCGCCGTCAAAGCTGCCGAGATTATTCTGAAAGCAGAAACAACCGGTGAAACAGCTGCGCAATTTCTGGTCAAAGGCATAGCCGATATGAAAACCGGCCTGGGAGCCTGATCAAGTTTCAACTCTCTTTCACCGCATTAAAAAAGCACCCTTTCGGGTGCTTTTTTTATACTCGCAATTTAAAGCATGCTGTTTTGATATGGACACTCTTTATGAGCGCCCCTTATTCTCCCTCATTGAGCTTCCCACCGTCATCCTAAGCATCCCCCCTTCATCCTGAGGAGGCCGCAGGCCGTCTCGAAGGATGGGCAGAAGACTCAAGATAAGAGGCGTGGAGTTTTGAAAATGCCCCTCACCCCACCCTCACCCCGCCAGCAGGGAGGGAGAGAGAGGGTACCGTGTCAAGGCAACAGACTTTAAGACTTGATGTGTTTCTTGGCTTTTTTGGCTGGCACGGCAGATTTTCCGGCCATATCGAACCCCACCAGAATGGTGTAATCCTGATCGGCCTGCTCCCGCAACATCGGCACGGAGAAAGGTTCGGTCACGAAAGAGAAATTGCCGCTGTCATCATCACCGGAGGTGATGGTTGCGGTGGCTGTATAAAGTTTGCTGACAATCGGCTTGCCATCCGACTCCTGCCGGATCGCCACGCGGACAGGCGCGGAATATGTGCCCGCAGACCCCACAGGGCCGAGCAATGCACGCCCTGATACGCCAACCTTGATCAAAATCTTATTGTCCACCACAGAACATTCGCGCGCAACAGTGCCAATCGCAAATTGGTAACGGACATTCTCATTCGTGGTGCCACCGGCAAAATAACGCGCAGCAGCCGTCCCATCCTGAATTTCAATGGTCGGACAATCCACATTCACAACTTCTTTTTTCGGCTGCACCGCAATAGAAGGGGGGGTTGTCGTGTTGAAGGCCAGAAGATTGGCCATTTTATCACTGATGGACGAATTGCCCGGCTGGGACGTGTCTGCACCGGAGACACATCCGGCCAGCAACAAGGCCATGCTGCCAAAACCCGCCTGACGCACCTTGCCCATCCATATATTTTGCATTGGTTACTCCTGAAAAACACTCAACCTGTTCGAGAACAGACCATTTAAACCAAGCCTGACCGGCTTAACCCTCATGTGCAGTGGCGCGACTATGCACTGCGCATTCCAACTCGGCAAGGCACTCTGTTGCCTTGGGGCAGAAAGCCTTATTTAATCTGATCATAGCCTTCTTTGAACCCTGCAAGGGTCAGAGGAATACCAATGCCTTCTTCCGGCGTCTGGAAAATGATGAAGGTGGCGGTTTTGCCGGTCTTCAGCTGATCGATCAATTTGTCATCCATAATCACTTCGGCAACGCATCCCGTCGGCAGACAACGGACAAAACCTGTGCTGCCCACATCCGCAGAGTCAATGCGCAACCCAATACCCTTGGGAATCAGCACGCCCAGCGGCGAGATAATGCGCATCAGCCGATTTTTTCCGTCTGCGGTTTTGAAGGCAATGACCACAAGATTAATATTCGGGCGGTCCTCGGCGGCCACGCTCTGCACCAAAGCGCAGGTTTCACGGCTGGCCCCGGGAGGGGTTTCGCAGCGCATCTCCCAATCCGCAAACTTCTGTTTGACCACCCCTTGCGCCATAGCTGAGGGTGTTGCAGCGAAAAAACAGGCAGAAACGAAGGCCAGTCCCAAATAGTTCAATGCTTTAAATTTCATCAAATTCATGTTTCTCTTCGCTCCGAAGCTGGCCGCGGCCACACCAAACACCGAGATTCGGGTCGTCGCAATCACCCTAACATTCATATCATTGGCCATTATTCACTTTAAAAACAAGTGAGAAGCGGATTTACACACCCGTTTTTTGCCGGAATTTATATTTTTCTGCCAGCATGTCCGTCAGAATGGAGGATTGCGGCAATATGACGACACAAACGCCGTGGCTTTGCGCATACCAGCCTGCCGCGCATCCTTTTCGCATAAAGCCGGGAGGAAACGGCGCGCCGTGCAATTTTTCCAGATTATGCGTCATTTGGACGCGAGACAAATGTTGAAGTGCATCTTTATTGCCGCTAAGTATGGATAGGTGTAAAAGATCGCTTGTGTGCTGTCTTGATCTGGATCAAATCCCGATCAGATGACGATGTTATCAGGGGCAATGTGAATGACTATAAAGATGTTTGGACATGTATCACGCGGTTTAGCGGGTAAATGTGCTGGCTTGGCTGGCATTTTTAGTCTTCTGGCCTCGCGTAGTGCAGAAGCCGCCGGAATCGGCATGGCGGAACCGGGCCAGATCGGCTTTCAGGAAGCGGTAACAGATGTCGCGCGCGACATTCACTGGTTTCATGACGGTCTTCTTTTGCCCATCATTTCAATAATCTGCCTGTTTGTGCTGGCATTGCTGGTCTTTATCGTGATCAGATTTAATGACAAGTCCAATCCGGTTCCCTCCAAAACCACCCATCACACCGGTCTTGAAGTGGCCTGGACCATCATCCCCGTGATGATTTTGGTGATCATTGCAATTCCCTCGTTCAAATTGCTGACCAAGGAAATTGTGATTCCGAAGGCGGACATCACCCTGAAAGTCACAGGCAAGCAATGGTACTGGTCCTATGAATATCCAAAAGATCAGGGCGGTTTCGGCTTTGATTCGCTGATCACCGAAGAGGACAAGCTGAAGCCCGGCCAGCCGCGCCTGCTGACCGTGGATAATGAGGCGGTTGTCCCCGTTAACAAGGTTGTCCGCATCCAGATCACAGCGGCTGACGTTATCCACTCCTTTGTGCTGCAGTCCTTTGGTATCCGTATGGATGCTGTTCCCGGTCGCCTGAATGAAACATGGTTCAAGGCCGAGCGCGAAGGCATCTATTACGGTCAGTGCTCCAAGCTCTGCGGCAAGGATCATGCCTTCATGCCGATTGCAGTGCGTGTTGTTTCCGAGGAGAAATATGCGCAATGGCTGGAGGACGCCAAGAAAAAATATGCTTCCAATGGTCAGGTTCCATTGAATTTTGCTGAAAATACTGCGGTCACCCCGCAAATCCAAAATTAATCACGTCAAGGTTTCGAGGATTTCTCAATGGCAAGTACGGACACTCACGCACATGGCGACCATGCGCATGACCATCATGAGCATGCCCTGCCAACCGGATGGCGGCGGTATCTCTTTTCAACAAATCACAAAGATATTGGCACGCTTTATCTGATTTTCGCAGTTTTTGCCGGTTTGATCGGCGGCGCATTGTCGGTTGTCATGCGCATGGAGCTGCAGAATC
>DAIMHB010000182.1:0-4924 GCA_036723545.1 Beijerinckiaceae bacterium | reverse complement strand
AACGCAAAAGATCGCTTTGTTTTTTTGTCAGCATTTTACCAATCCGCTTGAGAACATCCGGTACGAAACCAAATCAAATCAAGAACAGATCATAAAGGTTCTTTCTGTGTTCCGCAAGAGGCTTGGCTGAAATCTTCAGCATGATCATGGTTTTGCGAGGTGCTGCGGTCAATATTCAGCCAGTTTGAACAGGACAGAACGATCCCGGGCGAAATTTTCGAGAAAAGGCAGTGAGGCTGCGCCAATAGCCCGCGCTTGCGGGCCGATTGTGCCTTCAAAAATCGTGAAGGGGGCCGTGCCCTGCAAATCGAAATCGCTGATATGGTTGCTTGTGCTGTGCCATATGCGTGTGCGGACCCAGTCCGGTATGGCCCCGTCGATGATGGCGGCGTCAAAATCAATAATGGACACGGCCGAGACAATGGCATGTGCCAAGGCTTTACCGGTCTCCTCGATCCAGAGATCGAGAGTTTCGCCAAAGCCGCTCCATTCATCCGGCGTAATCCATATCGGTGAGGGATCTATGCCGCGCTCACGCAGCCGGTTTTCCAGAACATAGGTTGAAGCGTGACGGATAATTTGCTGATTTTCAATGCCTTTTTGCGTTATAACCCCTATGGGCAATGCGCCGACGGCACCGGCATAGCCTGTGCGGCCCTGATACAGGCTTCCATCAAGCACAATGCCGCCGCCGATGAATGAACCGATAAAAAAATATACCCAGGACTGATGCTGCCAGCCTTTGCCAAAAATAAGTTCGGCGCTGCACGCCGCCGTGGCATCGTTGCAGGCGCTGACCGGCCATTTGCATATGGCCGCAATTTCTGCCGCGACATCAAAACTGCGCCAGCGGTCCAGCACCTCACGCGGGGCGGCCACTTCGGTTTCCCAGTTCCATAGCTCAAACGGCGCCGCAATTCCGAGGCCGGCAATGCGTGCGAGTTCTTCATGGGTCATGAGATGAGCGAGTTCTGTCAGATTTGAGGCAATAAATGTGAGTACATCGGAAGGATCAGGGAATTTATAGGTGAGTTTTCGGCGCAGCCTGACCTCACCCATGAAGTTGATCAGCACAAAATCGGAGCTGCGCCGACCGATTTTGAGCCCCAGTGAAAAGGCCCCCTCGGGGTTGATGCGGAAGGGCACAGTCGGCTGGCCCACGCGTCCGCGCAATGGGGCTTGCCGCAGCAATAATCCGTTGTTTTCCAGTGTGTTGACAATGCCGGATACGGTTTGTGCGGAGAGGCCGGTGAGGTGGGTGATGTCAATTTTGGACAGGGAAACATTTCGTCGTATCAGCGAAAGAATCAGGCGCTCATTGTAAAGGCGCACGCCGGTCTGGTTTGTGCCGCGGCTGCCGTCCTCATTCAGCGGCTTTCCGGCATTGGTTTTCGTGTCTTGCGCCATACGCAGTCTGCCTGCCTCGAAAGCAGGATGTCGCTCGCTTGCCATTGTTGATTTACCCTTATTGCTGGGCTTTTCCCCGATAACAGTTTCAAGGGCGAGGAGAGGACTGTCAATAATTAAATCCGATTGATTTATTAATTGACAAGATTTTGAACTTGGTGTTTGTTGTCATTGCAATCTGGCATGTTTGGGTGTTGACTAAGCACACGTTCCTGAACATCCGGTGCGTCTGACATGGCTATGTGGCCATTCCTGATAAAATTTTTTCTGGGAGAGAATACGTGTCAAATAAATTCCGCTTTCTGTCGACGACAGCCGCTGCTGTCCTGTCTCTAGCCATTATTGGTGCTGGTTCGGCTTCCGCTGCTGAGACGCTGGTCGGCCTGATCACCAAGAACAACACAAACCCATTCTTCGTGAAGATGAAGCAGGGTGCTGAAGCCAAGGCTAAGGAAATGGGCCTGACCCTTCAGTCCTATGCCGGTGTGAAGGACGGCGATGCCGGCCCGCAGATCAAGGCGATTGAAAACCTCATTGCTGCTGGCGCCAAGGGCATTCTGATCACAGCTTCGAATGACTCCGTCATTCCGGCTCTGAAGAAGGCACGTGCTGCCGGTGTGCTGGTGATCGCTCTCGATACACCGATCGGGGACAAGGACGCCTCTGACGGCACATTCGCAACCGATAACTTCAAGGCTGGCACGCTCATCGGTGAATGGGCTAAGGCCACTCTGGGTGACAAGACTGCATCTGCCAAGATCGGCATGCTTGACATCAACAAAGACAATATCTCGGTTGACGTTGCCCGTGACACCGGATTCCTGACTGGTTTCGGCATTGAAGTGCCAAACCTGAAGGTTCTGGGTTCTGAAAAGGACGCACGCGTGATCGGCCATCAGTCTTCTGAAGCCAATCCTGAAGGCGGCCTGAAGTCGGCTGAAAACCTGTTCGCCAAAGAGCCTGGCATGAACGTGATCTATACGATCAACGAGCCTGCTGCTGAAGGCGCTTATCAGGCCATCAAAAAGGCTGGCAAGGAAAAGGCCGGCATCACCATCGTGTCTGTTGACGGTGGTTGCCCCGGCGTGAAGGACGTTAAGGAAGGCATCATCGGCGCCACTTCCATGCAGTTCCCGCTGCTGATGGCCTCGAAGGGCGTTGAAGCCATTGCCGAATTTGCCAAGTCCGGCAAGAAGCCAGAGCCAACTCCTGGCCTGACCTTCTTCAACACCGGTGTTGAGCTGATCACCGATCATCCGGTTCCTGGCATTCCGTCCAAGACCTCGGAAGAAGGTGCAAAGCTCTGCTGGGGTTAATCTCAGCCTGCTTGCATAAATTTCAGAGGGCGGCCGTCGGGTCGCCCTCATTTCAACGTAAAGACTATGTGCGTATCGGGAGGGCAGAGCGTCCATGAACGAGTCAACGAACCCGAAGATAGCCGACCATGAAAAAGTTCTGAAAAACGCCGATACTAAGGTTGCGTCCTTCGACCACGGCCCCTCAGGATTTGTCGGCAAATTCCGATCCTTTCTTCATACAAATCCGACCTCCATTCCCGCTATCGTGCTCATTTTGAGTATTCTGGTTTTCGGGTTGATTGCCGGAGACCGCTTTTTCCGACTGGCGACATTGTCGCTTATCTTGCAGCAGGTGACGGTTGTCGGCATTATTGCTCTGGCGCAAACCATCATCATCCTGACGGCAGGTATTGACCTTTCTGTGGGTGCGATCACGGTCGTGTGTTCGATCATTATGGGCAAATTATCTGTTGAAACGGGTATGAACCCATTGCTGGCCATTACCATTGCCTTGGGGGCAGGTGGTCTCATGGGCCTTTTGAACGCATTTCTCGTGACCTTTATTGAATTGCCGCCCTTTATTGTCACCTTGGGCACATTCAATATTTTTGATGCGCTGAAGCTGTGGTATTCGGGTTCTGAATCCATCCGCGCGGCGGATATCGAGGTGCAGGCACCAACATTGATCTGGTTCGGGCAGACCATAAATGTCTTTGGCGCGAGCGTGACCTATGGCGGGCTTGCCTTGATTTTGCTGGCGGCTGCGCTCTGGTATGTGCTGAACTGGACAGCCTGGGGCCGTCATGTTCATGCCATTGGCGATGATGTGGATGCGGCCAACCTTGCCGGTATTCAAACCAAGCGTCTGCTGACCTCTGTCTATGTCGTTGCAGGTCTGATTTGCGGCTTTGCGGCATGGGTTCTCATTGGCCGTGTCGGCGGTGTCAATCCGCAGGAAATTGCAACCGCAAATCTCGATTCGATCACGGCGGTTGTGATTGGTGGCACCAGTCTTTTCGGTGGGCGTGGATCGATTGTGGGGTCTGTTCTGGGGGCATTGATTGTCGGCGTGTTCAGCACGGGGCTTTCCATTGCCGGACAGGACGAACTCTGGAAATCCTTCACTGTTGGTGTTTTGATTATCGTGGCCGTGGCGCTTGACCAATGGTTGCGGAGGGCTACAAAATGAGTGTTCGCAAAGCAGTATTGACCGCACGCGGTCTGTCCAAGCGCTATGGTCAGGTTGTCGCTCTGAACAATTCGGATTTTGACCTCTATCCGGGTGAGGTTCTGGCTGTGATTGGTGATAACGGCGCGGGTAAAACTAGCCTTATCAAGGCCCTGACCGGCGCTATCACGCCCGATTCCGGCGAGATCCGGCTGGATGACAATGTCATCCATTTCAGAACGCCGCAGGATGCGCGTGAGGCGGGGATTGAGACTGTTTATCAGAATCTCGCCCTTTCACCCGCACTGTCCATTGCTGACAATATGTTTCTGGGGCGCGAGCGCCGCGTTCCGGGCATTTTGGGATCTGTTTTCCGGATGCTGGATCGCAAGGGCATGGAAAAGCAGTCGCGGGATAAATTGTCCGAACTGGGTCTTCTGACCATTCAGGACATTACCCAGCCGGTGGAAACTTTGTCGGGTGGTCAGCGTCAGGGTGTGGCAGTGGCGCGTGCCGCAGCTTTCGGCAGCCGTGTCGTAATTATGGATGAGCCCACTGCCGCGCTGGGTGTGCGTGAGTCGCGCCGTGTTCTCGACCTAATTCAGGACGTGAAATCGCGCGGCCTGCCGATCGTGCTCATTAGCCATAATATGCCGCATGTGTTTGAAGTGGCTGACCGTGTGCATATTCACCGCCTTGGCCGCCGTCTCACTGTCATTGATCCGAAACAACATTCGATGTCGGACGCTGTGGCCATGATGACCGGTGCCATGCCGCCACCGCCGCAGGATGAAGCGTAATTTTCTGATGATATAAATAAAAATCCGCACTCAAGGGTGCGGATTTTTTATATCAAATTGAGCCATATCCGGCGCAGGATGCCGGTTCATAGAATGTGTCAAACCGGCCCCTGAAAGCTCAGAACCTTGTCCGAAGGGAAATGATACAGCTTGCCGGTCTCAGTCCATTCGGGCGCGCAGAGGTTCAGAATATGCGGCGCAAGTTCTTCCGGCGTGCGCAGCGTCTCGGGATCCTCGCCCGGCATGGCCTG
>DAIMHB010000181.1:0-4943 GCA_036723545.1 Beijerinckiaceae bacterium | reverse complement strand
GTCTATGGTGGCGGGGTGAATGGCCTGATGGGCACAGTGGCCCGCTCGGTGCTTGACCACGGCGGCACAGTCACCGGCATTATTCCCGAATTTCTGATCCGCAAAGAAGCCATGATGAAAGATGCGCAGGAACTGATCGTCGTTGACGACATGCACACGCGCAAACGGCTGATGTTTGAAAAAGCCGATGCTTTTGTGGCTTTGCCGGGCGGCATTGGCACATTGGAAGAGCTTGTGGAGCAAATGACATGGGTGCAGCTTGACCGGCATGTCAAACCGGTCTTGCTGGCAAATATCAACCGCTTCTGGGCCCCCTTGCTCGACCTGCTGGCCCATATGCGCACAACGCAATTTATCAGAGCCACAACCGAGGTGCGCTATCTGGTGGCGGATACAACAGCCAGAATTCTGCCCATGCTGCAAGACGCGGCACAGCGCAGTTATGAGCGCGGGCACCTTGCAGCCAAGCTGAACCCTGCCCTTTAAAACCTGCACATGTGAATAATTCTTAATATTTTCACTTCGCAAGTCCGAAAACTTTGGTTAATCTAATATATGCGCGTGCTGGGAACGCCATATTAGGGAGAGATCGAAATGATAAAAAGAATCATGATTTCAGGCGCTTGCGCGCTTTTTCTTGGATTTTCACCAGCTCTTTATGCGCAGACCGCCACACCAGCGGATAAGCCGGTCACTGATGAGGCCAAGCCCACTACAGCCGCAGCAAAGCCAAAGGCTGCCAAGCCTATGGCTAAAAGCATGAAAATGCCGGCCTCTGTTCTCGTTAAAATCACCAATACGCGCAGCGTGGCCGTGACTGAACTGGTGATTACCCTGTCCGGCGCGGCAGATACGGCGGGCACAATCAAACCGCCGCTGGCACCTGGCAAAAGCGTCAGCCTGAAGATCAACACAAAGAAAAGCTGCACATTTGATGTGCGCGGCACTTATGAGGATGAGGCCACCATCGAGGCCGATTCTGTTGATTTCTGCACAGATCCCAAACTTGTGCTGAAAGACTGAGCCATAGTGTTCATTTCATGGATTGGCCGGAACTGTGCGCACTTTCGGCCAATTGCATAGAGCGTTGTTTTAGGGTCTATTGCAGTGCAGCAATATTGAGGACCCGAACATGAAACTGCCAAAGCGATTTTTTGAACCTCTCGCAATAGGTGCCCCTGCGCCCTTGCGAAGCCTGCCGCCGCGTCTGGAGCGGATGATTCATTTCGTTCCCCCTCACATTGAAAAGCTGAGGGCGAAACTGCCCGATCTGGTGGGGACTGTCGATGTCATTCTCGGCAATCTGGAAGATGCCATCCCGCTGGAGGCCAAAGAGGCCGCGCGGCGCGGTTTTATCGAAATGGGCAAAACCATTGATTTTGGCTCCACCGGCCTCTGGACACGCATCAATGCCCTGAATTCACCCTGGATGCTCGACGATGTTACCGAAATCATCCGTGAAATCGGCAATAAACTCGATGTGATCATGGTGCCGAAGGTGGAAGGCGCATGGGACATTCATTATCTCGACCAGTTGCTGGCGCAACTGGAAGCCAAATTTAATGTGAGCAAGCCAATCCTGATTCATGCCATTCTGGAAACGGCGGAAGGCGTTAAAAATGTTGAGGACATTGCCAGCGCCTCACCGCGTATGCACGGCATGAGCCTGGGCCCGGCGGATCTTGCGGCCTCACGAGCCATGAAAACCACCCGTGTCGGGGGTGGTCATCCCGAATATAAGGTTCTGGCCGATACATCCGGCGGCACAGAGTCCCGCGCCGCATATCAGCAGGATCTCTGGCATTATACCATTGCAAAAATGGTGGATGCCTGCGCCGCCAATGGTATCAAGGCCTTTTACGGCCCGTTTGGGGATTTTTCTGACGCTGCGGCCTGCGAAGCGCAGTTCCGCAATGCCTTTCTGATGGGCTGTGCCGGTGCCTGGACACTGCACCCCAGCCAGATCAACATAGCCAAACAGGTGTTTTCACCCGATGTTGATGAGGTGCTGTTTGCCAAGCGTATTCTGGAAGCCATGCCGGACGGCAGCGGTGCGGTGATGATTGACGGCAAAATGCAGGATGACGCCACCTGGAAACAGGCGAAGGTGATTGTCGATCTTGCCCGCCAGGTCGCACACTCAGATCCGGAAAGACAGGCTGCCTATAAATTTTAAGCCCATATTTTCTATGGACATTGATTATCTGCTGAATAAAATGTTTGTCTCTCACGAGGGACGTTGCGGAGACAGAACATGAAGTTGAATCAGGCCAAGTTTGGCATTGGCGATGTGGTCAAACATCGGAAATATCCCTTCCGCGGGGTTATTTTTGATGTGGACCCTGTCTATGCCAATACTGAAGAATGGTGGAATTCCATTCCGGCAGAGGTCAGGCCCTCGCGTGAGCAGCCCTTTTATCATCTCTTTGCCGAAAATACCGAAACCGAATATATTGCCTATGTCTCAGAGCAAAATTTGCTGGAGGACACTTCCGGCCTGCCCGTTCGTCACCCGCAGGTCAATGAAATGTTCAAGCGGGATCGCGCGGGACATTACCGCATAAAAACCAAAATGGGCAACTGAATAAAAAAGCTGCAATCCTGTTCAGATTGCAGCTTTTTGAATTTATTCAGGCTGAAGAATCAAGGGGCCTTAGGTGCGGGCGCGGCTGGCGGAGTGATCGGCGCTGCGCCACCATTCTGCTTTTCAAGGTCCTGACGCTGTTTCTTGGCGCGTTCCTCAAGCTGTTTCTGCAATTCTTCCTGCTGCTTCTGCAGAACCTTCGGGTCGATGGCGGCGCCGTCAAAGGCCTTGCCGAAACCCGCAACCGGCACCACGAAGGTCACGTCCGAACCCACCTGATTGCGCACAGTGACATTGAGATTTGTCGCTTTTTTCAGCGAAGCCAGAATATCGCCGGTCATTTCGGACTCAGCAAAGCATCCATTCGGGAAGCAAATCGCAAAAGACCCCTCACGCGGCGCGCTCTGGTCAATGGTGTAGCGGAAGCCGGGCTTGAGCATCAGTGCAACCGGTAGCAACATACGCAGGATGCGTTTGTCCTCACCCTTTACATCATAGACAGCGAGAGCCAGAACCGGAGGCTGGTCGGCGGCCTGACCAAAATCACGGGTCGTATAGCAGATTTCCTTGCCAGCTGACTCATCCTTGCCGCAGACCTTGGTCCAGTCGGCCTGCGAGGGCTGCAACTGAACCTTTGCCGGGGCAGGATCCTGAGCCGGAGCGGCGGGGGCCGCCGGTGCGGCTGGAGCCGCAGGCTTGGGCGCAGGTGGTGCCTGCTTTGTCTGAGCCAGAACAGCCCCAGCACTCAAAAGCGAAGCGCTGACAACAGCCGCTGTGCTGAAACGTTTAAGAACAAGCAACATAAAAAATCCTTTCGATGCGCGGTCGCAGTTTTGAGCGAACCGATACAGCTCACACCTATTCCGCGACATTAAGGCAATAACTTGACTGCCATGCTCATAACCTGTCTCTGAACAGCTTTCCAGCCAGAACTTCAAAATATCGTTTTTTTTGTCATTTAAAGCGCAAATGCAACATTTTCTATTTTACGCGGTGACGCAGGCCTTAGGGCTTTCTAATCTGCTTATATGAAGACCAGACTGATTCGACTTGCGCAAGCTTTTGTCCTGCTCGCTTGCGGCATGGGCCAGCCTGCGGAATGCATAGAATCACCCGCGCCCTCCTCACGCCTCACCGCTCTGGCCATGCATGGGCAACCGGCTTTTGCAGGCACGACGCCCCTGCCCTATGCCAATCCCGATGCGCCCAAGGGCGGAAAAATCGAGCTTGGCCTGCAAGGCACATTTGACAGCCTCAACCCGTTCAATCTCAAAGCAGGCTCCACCGCACAGGGGCTGAATGGCAATGTGTTTCAAACCCTGATGATGCGCTCGCTCGACGAGCCTTTCACGCTTTACGGGTTGATTGCTGAAAGTTATGAAACCGATGCGGCGCGCAGTTTCATTCTGTTTCATCTCAATCCGAAAGCCCATTTCTCGGACGGGCATCCGCTGACCACGCAGGACGTGCTGTTCAGCTTCAACCTGCTTGCGGCTCAGGGGCGCCCGCAGCAGCGTCTGGCCTATGCCATGGTCAGGCATGTGGATATTCTCAGCCCGCAGGACATTCGTTTCGATCTTTCGGAGGCGCAGGATCAGGAGCTGCCACTGACTCTTGGCCTTATGCCCGTTCTGCCCCAACATGCGACGGATGTGGCGCATTTTTCTGAATCGAGCCTGAATATTCCGGTCGGTTCCGGCCCTTATCTCATTGAGTCAATCGTGCCGGGATCAGAACTCACCTTCAAACGTGACCCCAACTATTGGGCGGCCAGCCTGCCGATTTCGCAGGGTTTATATAATTTTGACACGATTCATATCACCTATATGCGTGACAATAATGCGGTTTTTGAAGCCTTTAAAGCCGGTCTGGTGGATTTTCGCACCGAGACCGATGCAGCACGCTGGCTCAATGCCTATGATATTCCGGCGGTCAGGGACGGGCGGATCATCCGAGAGGCACAGCCCTTCGGCCTGCCCAAAGGCATGGACGGCTTTGCCTTCAACACGCGCCGCGCATTGTTTGCCGACTTACGGGTGCGCGAGGCGCTGGGCATGGTGTTTGACTTTGAATGGGTCAATGCGAAACTTTATGGCGGATTGTTTCGCCGTTCCGCCTCATTCTTTGACGATTCACCGCTCTCTTCGCATGGGCATCCGGCCAGTGCCGGCGAACTGGCTTTGCTCAAGCCCTATGCCGGTGCGGTGCGGGATGATATTTTAAACGGCACATGGGCCCCGCCGCAATCGGATGGCAGCGGCCATGATCGCACTGCGGCCAAGCAGGCGCTGGCTTTGCTGGATCAGGCTGGCTACCGGCTGGACAACGGCCAGCTTGTGACACCATCCGGCGCGCCCTT
>DAIMHB010000180.1:0-4977 GCA_036723545.1 Beijerinckiaceae bacterium | reverse complement strand
TGCGAACACTCATCCGCGCTCGCACATCGCAGCGCGCGAAAGCGAAGTGGTGGCGCCGACGCTGGCAGGCCCTGAAATCGGTGTGGCTTCGACAAAGGCCTACACATGCCAGCTGTCTGTTCTGGCCTGTCTGGCTGTGGCCTTCGGGCAGTTGCGCGGCACGCTGGAGCGCGCGCAGGAACAGGCGCTGGTTTCGCAGTTGATTGCTCTGCCCGGGCTGATGGCTGAGGCGGTCAAGCGGGAGCAAAGCCTGCAAAATATTGCGCATACTTTAGCAAAATCCGCCGATGTTCTCTATCTGGGGCGCGGCACGTCCTATCCGCTGGCGATGGAAGGCGCGCTGAAATTAAAAGAACTTTCCTATATTCATGCGGAAGGCTATGCCGCTGGCGAGCTGAAACATGGGCCGATTGCGCTGATCGACGAAGACATGCCGGTGATTGTGATTGCGCCCTATGACGCTGTTTTTGAAAAAACCGTCTCCAATATGCAGGAAGTGGCGGCGCGTGGCGGCAAAATCATCTTTATAGGAGATGAGCGCGGCGCGCATGAGGCCGGCCTGAAGATGGAATCAAGTTTTCTGATGCCGGATATGCCTGCCGACTTTGCGCCGATAGTCTATGCTGTGCCCATTCAGATGCTAGCTTATTATACGGCTGTGTTTATGGGCAAGGATGTTGACCAGCCGCGCAATCTGGCCAAATCCGTCACAGTGGAATAATCACGTGAGCAGTTTGACTCCTGTTATGTCGGTCGGGGAACTTCTGACCTTTCTCAATGAGGCGTTTCCGCAAATACGATTTGGCGCGGCCGATGTGGCGGGTGCGGATCCGTCTGAGATAGAGATTGTGCGCATTGCACCGCAAAGATGCACAGTGCGCTTGCCCTATCACCCGCGCAATTTGCGGCCCGGCGGCACCATATCCGGCCCGGCTATGTTTACTTTGGCGGATGTGGGCATTTATCTGGTCATATTGGCGCATATCGGGCCTGTGGGGCTCGCGGTCACCACCAATATGAATATCAACTTCCTCAACAAACCAGAGCCTCAAAACCTGATCGCCGAATGTGAAATTCTAAAACTGGGAAAACGGCTGGCGATTGGCGAGGCGCGCCTCTATAGCGAGAAAGGCGGCGTTCTGGTGGCGCAGGCCAGCGGCACCTATTCCATTCCGCCCAAATCACTGAAATAGGCTTGGCTCCATCCCGTTATTAATCAAAATCCGCCGGATTGTGTCCGGCGCGCCGACCAGCCGCACAGCGCTGCCCAAACGTTTGGCGCGCATAACAAATGTTGTCAGCACGGGCGCAAAACTGGCATCCACAAACATCATATGATCCAGCCGAATGATAAATTCCGGCGTATCGGGCACAATTCGAGCCAGATCTTCGCCAATCGAAGCGGAGGTTCCGGTAAAAAAGGCCCCGTTCAGCCTGATGACGGGCGGTGATTCATGAATATTGCTCACATCCACATAGGTGTTCCGGCCTGAGCGAACCATGAAAATAACTGCGCCGAGCAAAACACCCGCGCCAATGCCGGTGGGCAGGTCAATGAAAATGGTCAGAACACAGGTGGTGAGGAGAACCAAGGCCTCAAGCCTGTCATGCCGCAGAATCAACATAAATTCATGCTTGTCAGCCATGTTCCAAACCACGACCATCAAAATAGCTGCCAGAGCGGGCAGAGGGATATAACTGGCCGCCGGTGCTGCCAGAAGAATAAACAACAGCACAAACAGGCTGTGAAATATGCCGGACAGCGGCGTGGCCGCGCGGGCGCGGATGTTGGTTGCAGTACGGGCTATGGTGCCGGTGGCACAAATGCCGCCAAATAAGGCAGTGGCAATATTGGCAATCCCTTGGGCGATGATTTCCGCATTCGGCCTGTGCCGTGTGCCCGACATGGAGTCTGCAACAACAGCCGACAGCAGAGACTCGATGCCGCCAAGCAGGGCAATGGTCAGCCCCGCAGGCAGAACAATCTGAATGGTCGCAAAATTCAGGTCGGGTAATTGTGGCGGCGGCAGCGAGGACGGAATACCGCCAAAATGCGTGCCTATGGTTTCCACCGGCAGGTGAAATAGCCATGCGGCCAGAGCGGCCAATACAACCACAATTAAAAAGGCCGGCCAGCGCGGGCGATAGACACGCAGACCCGCAATAAGCGCAACAGAAACCACAGCCAATGCGGTTGCGGACAGCGAAAACCCGGAACGCGCAGCCCAGAGCGCCGCAAGTTTAGGCACAAAGGCCGCAGGTTCATGCGCCATCTGCAAACCGAAAAAATCTTTGATCTGGCTGGCTCCGATAATCACCGCTATGCCCGCAGAAAAACCGACAATCACCGAATGGGGGATGAAGCGGATTAAGCTGCCCAGCCGCAACACGCCGATGATGAGCAAAATCACACCGGCAATCAGTGTTGCTGTCAAAAAACCACCATAGCCGACACGCTCAATGGTGCTGGCCACCAGAACGATAAAGGCGCCCGCAGGCCCGCCAATCTGAAACAGGCTGCCGCCGAGCAGCGAAATGATAAAGCCGCCGATGATCGCTGTGATCAATCCTTGCGCGGGCTGCGCGCCCGAGGCAATGGCAATCGCCATTGATAAGGGCAATGCGACAATGGCCACGGTGAGCCCTGCCAGCGCATCTGTTTTCAGCTTGGCCAATGAATAGCCAGCTTTAAATGCCGTAACAGACTGAGGCATAAAGGAATTATGGTCGGATGCGCCGCGCGGCAAATCAATCTGGGTCATGAATTTCGACTCGCAAAATCTATGCTTAACTGTGCGACGCCGGGCCGGAGCAAATCAAGCGAATAACAGATGGTGCGGGCAGGATCAGTCAGTATATTTATTTTATAGATTTAAAATCTTGTCTTGTGAATATGACCCTGCCGCATTAAATTGAGCCAAATCCGAGGATATCTTATGAACTATGCCGCAAGCGTTCTGGACGCCATTGGTCACACACCCCTCATCCGATTGAAGGCCGCCTCTGAACTGACCGGCTGCACTATTCTGGGCAAGGCCGAATTCATGAATCCGGGCGGGTCGGTGAAGGATCGCGCGGCTTTATCAATCATACAACATGCGGTGAGGTCGGGTGCGCTGCGCCCGGGCGGCACGATTGTCGAAGGCACCGCCGGAAATACCGGCATAGGTCTTGCGATGGTTGCCAATGCCATGGGCTTTCGCACAGTGATTGTTATTCCCAATACACAGGCGCAGGAAAAGAAGGACATGATCCGCCTGCAGGGGGCTGAACTCATCGAAGTTCCGGCCGTGCCTTATGCCAATCCGAACAATTATGTGAAATTTTCGGGACGTCTGGCCGAGGCATTGGCCAAAACAGACCCGAATGGCGCGATATGGGCCAATCAATTTGACAATATCGCCAATCGGCAGGGGCATATTGACACAACCGGGCCTGAAATCTGGGCCGATACGAAGGGCAAAGTGGATGGGTTTATTTGTGCCGTTGGGTCTGGCGGCACATTGGCTGGCGTGTCTATGGCTTTGAAAGCGCGCAATCCGCAGATTCAAATTGGTTTGGCTGATCCGATGGGGGCGGCGCTTTACAGCTTTTATACATCGGGCGTGCTGAAATCCGAAGGCAGCTCGATCACGGAAGGCATAGGGCAGGGGCGTATCACCGCCAATCTTGATGGATTAACGCCTGACACAGCCTTTCAAATTCCGGATGATGAGGCCCTGAAAATCGTTTTCGACCTCGCGGAACATGAGGGTATGCTGCTGGGCGGTTCCTCCGGCATTAATGTCGCCGGGGCCATTCGTCTGGCACAAAAGCTGGGGCCCGGCCATACGATCGTTACCATTTTATGTGATGGCGGGATGCGTTATGCCTCAAAATTGTTCAATCCTGAGTTTTTGCGGGGCAAAAATCTGCCCGTTCCGCATTGGATAGAACGCGCCAGTCCATCTTATCCCGAAATATTCCGGCCTTAAAAACCACCACCAACATTCACCCGAAATGGTTGCGGAACAAAATCTTCAAGCGGGGAGGGCTTTTGCGGCCATGCCGGAACAATTCGGATGCGTGAGGATTATGGTCATTTTTGAGTCGAATGACGTTTTATTGATGCCAATTCGTGCTAGAAGATTGAGGTTGAACATTTCAAAACGGACATGGGTGGAAAAATGGCTGTTACGACGAATTTTGTGACAACAGACTGGCTTGAAGCGCATCTCCATTCTCCAGATCTTGCCATCATTGATGCCTCATGGCATTTGCCACCTCTTAAACGGGATGCGCGGGCGGAATATCTGGCGGCGCATATTCCCGGGGCTGTATTTTTCAATATTGATGAAATTGCAGATCTTTCCTCCGGCCTGCCGCATATGATGCCCGATCCGCTTGCCTTTGCCGAGGCGATGAAGCAGCTTGGCCTTGGCGACGGTATGCAGTTTGTTGTGTATGATCAGAGCGGTTTGTTTTCTGCGCCGCGCGTGTGGTGGATGCTCAAAACCTTTGGCGCGCCGGATGTTCAGGTGCTTGAAGGCGGCCTGCCGAAATGGATGGCCGAGGGCAGAGCCACTGAATCGGGAGCCGTTCAACGCGTGGCGCGTATCTTTACGCCGCGGCTTGATCATAGCGCCATTGCGCGTGTTCCGGATGTTGCGCAAGCCCTGCAGAGCGGAAAAACTCAGGTTGTGGATGCGCGTCCGGCCGATCGTTTTCGCGGTGAATCGCCCGAACCACGCCCGGGCGTCAAAAGCGGCCATATGCCGGGCAGTTTGAACCTCCCTTTTTCTCATCTTGTTGAACATGGCCGGCTTAAAACTGCGGCGGAGATTGAGGGGGCCTTTGCGGCTGCGGGGGTCGATCTCGCGCGTCCGGTCATCACCTCCTGCGGGTCTGGTGTGAGCGCCGCGATACTGGCGCTGGCCCTTGAGGAAACCGGCCATCACGTCGCCGGCATTTATGACGGATCATGGGCCGAATGGGGTT
>DAIMHB010000179.1:0-4987 GCA_036723545.1 Beijerinckiaceae bacterium | reverse complement strand
GTCTATAATATCCCTATGGCGCTCAATCTTGCCACGGCAGAGCTGTTGATCGAGGGGATGACAGGGGCGCCGTGATTATTTCGTGCCGAACATCCGGTCTCCGGCATCGCCAAGGCCGGGCACAATATAGCCGTGGTCATTGAGGTGGCTGTCGATCGAGGCGGTCCAGATGTTGATTTCCGGATGGGCCTCATGCAGGTTTTTAATGCCTTCGGGCGCGGCCAGCAGGCAGACGAAACGGATGTCCTTGGCTCCGCGTGCTTTCAGCCGGTCAATGGCGGCAATGGCCGAATTGCCGGTGGCGAGCATCGGGTCCATCAAAATCACCGAGCGGTCAGCCAGATCGCTGGGCGCCTTGAAATAATATTCCACCGCCTCCAGCGTTTCGGGGTTGCGATAGAGGCCGATATGCGCCACGCGGGCCGAGGGCACGAGGGTGAGCATTCCATCAAGAAAACCCACACCGGCGCGCAAAATCGGGGCAAACACCAGCTTTTTGCCGGCAATGGTCGGGGCCATCATTTTGGTGATGGGGGTTTCGATTTCGGTCAGCTCCACCGGCAGGTCACGCGTCACCTCATAGCAGAGCAACATGCCAATCTCATTGAGCAACTGGCGGAAGCCCTTGGTCGAGCGCTTGGCATCGCGCATCAAGGTCAGCTTGTGCTGCACGAGCGGGTGATTGACAACATGCACGCTGCCGGTTTCAGTCTGGTCATGGATCGGGTGTTGCATTCTATCCTCATGGGTCATCTGCCGCTAGGATAGAGCAAAAGCTGCGGGCCATTTCAGCTTTTTGCAGCGTCATCCACTGAAATTTTTGAATTGGGATGGGTTAAACGGTTGCTTGGAGTCCTGTTTTGGGCTTAGGGAGACCGCTTGTAAGCCCGTCAATATGTTCAAATAAATCTGGTGTTACAGAATGCCAGAGCGGATCTAGGATAAATCTTACGCCTTCGCGGCGTGCAAGTTTGGCTGCGGGTACAAAATCAGAATCGCCTGCAACAAGAATAAGTGTGTCAGCTTGTTTCTTCAGCGTGAGAGAGGCAATATCAATGCCGATACGCATATCGACGGCTTTTTGCCGAAGGCCAGCGTGAAAGTCCGCGTCGGTGAGGTCATCCACTGTTTTTGTTTTGTTGAGCAAGCCTTTTTGCGCCTCTTCGGACAAAATCCAAGAACGTTCTTTTCGAACTTCGCCTAACCGGACAGCAAAACTGGGACGTTTTCGCAACAATTCAAATAATTTTAATCGAAATTGTGATTCATGTGTTTTTGAATAGTCGATTGTTTTCTTACTTATCGGATAATGCCCCTTTTCCATATAGGGGCGTGCATCATAGTAGAAACAACGATATAGCAGCGCATGTGGATCTGGAACTGTATATATTTTGTTGAGTTTCTCAAGATGATTATAAACAAGTGTGCCAATGATTTTATCGACTTCAAGGGGGTCTTTGACATTTATTTCCGGCTTGAGACTTGGGAGCCTTTTCAGAAAATAGCCACCATCAATCAGAATGGATACTTTGATCACTGATGTCTCCAGACACAAAAAAGCCCCAAGGGGTCGGTCATACTCATGATTGCGAGGAGTGTGACGTACTGCCAAGGGGCGAATAGTAAATTTATAAATATTCTTATATACGATGTCAAATATTATATTGATTTCACACCCAGCTTGTGCCCTGCGGTGTGGGCGGCAATTTAAGCCAAGCGGCGAGGCTCGCGCCAATATCGGCAAAGCTGGTGCGTCGGCCAATGCAGCTTGAAGGCAGGGCGGCACAGCGTGTTAAAATCGGCACATATTCGCGGGTGTGGTCGGTGCCCTTAAAAGTGGGGTCATTGCCGTGGTCGGCGGTGAGAATCAGCAGGTCATCCGGCCTTAATCTGGCCAAGAGTTCGGGCAGGCGCGCGTCAAAGGCCTGCAAACAGTCCGCATAGCCCAGCGGGTCACGCCTGTGGCCATAATCCGTATCAAAATCCACGAAATTGGCGAAGATCAACCCGCCATCCGCCAGCCTGTCCAGCGCCGTCAGCGTCATGTCAAAATGCGCCATATTGCCCGCGCCCTTCATCTCCACGCCGGTGAAATGATGCGCGAAAATATCGCCGATCTTGCCAATGCTCACCACGTCGCGCCCCGCAGTGACGGCCCGCTCCAGCAGCGTGCCCTGCGGCGGCGGCACAGCAAAATCCTTGCGGTTGGCGGTGCGGATAAAAGCCCCTTCATGGCCAACAAAGGGGCGGGCAATGACCCGGCCAATGGCATAGGGGTCCGCCAGATGCCGCACAATCTTGCATAAATCATACAGCCGTTGCAGGCCGAAACTCTCCTCATGCGCGGCAATTTGCAGCACAGAATCCACCGACGTGTAACAAATCGGCATACCGCTTTTCATATGCGCGGCCCCAAAGTCCTCAATCACCTGTGTGCCGGAGGCGTGGCCATTTCCCAAAATGCCGGGCAAATTGCCCTGTTTTATGATCGCGGCGGTGAGCTCAGCCGGAAAACAGGGAATTTTTAACGGAAAATAGCCCCAGTCGAAGGGCACCGGCGTGCCCGCCATCTCCCAATGGCCGGAGGGTGTGTCCTTGCCCTTCGATATTTCAACGCCATAGCCATATTGGCCTTGCGCATTGACACGCGCAAAGCCAGCGGGAAGCTGGCCGGTTGACAATTCGGCGGCCAGTCCCAGCCCTAAAGCATTCATATGCGGCAGATGCAAGGGCCGCCCCTGCGCCGCGCAAACAGCCGCGATATGGCCGAGCGTATCCGCCCCCACATCGCCGTAAGAAGCGGCGTCCGCAGCCGCGCCAATCCCGAATGAGTCAAGCACAAGCAGCAGCGCGCGGGGCATCAGGCTTCGTCCTTATGAAAAGCTGCGGCAAACAATTCGCGCGTATAGGCCTGTTGCGGCGCGGCAAAGACATCTGCTGCTGCGCCGCGTTCCACCACTTTGCCGTTTTTCATCACAATAATCTCACTGGCCAGCGCTTTCACCACCTTCAGATCATGCGAGATGAACATATAGCTGAGGCCGCGCTCGTGTTGTAATTTCCGCAAAAGATCAACAATCTGCGCCTGCACAGACATGTCCAGCGCCGAAGTTGGCTCATCCAGCACGATGAATTTGGGCTGCAGCACCATCGCCCGCGCAATGGCGATACGCTGGCGCTGCCCGCCGGAAAATTCATGCGGATAACGATCCATGCTGGCGGGGTCGAGGCCGGTGTCAAACAAGGCCTGCGCCACACGCTCGCGCCGCTGCGCCGCTGTGAGCGCCGAGCGCTGCACCGTCAGCCCTTCCTCGACAATTTCCGCCACCGACAGGCGCGGCGAGAGCGAGCCGTAAGGGTCCTGAAACACCACCTGCATTGCGGCGCGCAAAGGGCGCATCTGGCTGCGGTTCAGCCTTTCAATATTCTGGCCCATAAAGACAATCGGCCCATCGGAGCGGATGAGACGCAAAATCGCCAGCCCGAGCGTGGTTTTGCCGGAGCCCGATTCTCCCACAATACCCAGCGTTTGGCCTTCGCGCAGGGTGAGCGAAATGCCATCCACTGCCTTCACATGGCCCACCACCTTGCGCAAAAATCCGCGCCTTATGGGAAACCAAACTTTTAAGTTTTCGGCGTTGACAATGGTTTGGGCACCCACATCCAGCGCGGGCGGCGTGCCTTTGGGTTCGGCAGCGAGCAGCGCGCGGGTATAGGCGTGCTGCGGCGCGCCAAAAACCTCTTGCACAGGCCCGCCTTCAACAATCTCGCCATGCTGCATCACCACCACATCATCGGCAATGCGCCGCACAATGCCCAGATCATGCGTGATGAACAGCAGGGCCATGCCATGCTTGGCCTGTAAATTTTTCAGCAGCTTGAGGATTTGCGCCTGAACCGTCACATCCAGCGCGGTGGTGGGCTCATCGGCTATCAGCAGGTCCGGCCTGTTGGCCAGCGCCATGGCAATCATCACGCGCTGGCGCTGACCGCCAGAGAGCTGGTGCGGATAGGCGCCCAGCCGCTCCTGCGGATTGGGCAGACCGACTTCGGTGAGCAGCTCGATCACCCGCGCCTCAACCTCGGCACTTTTGGCGCCATGCGCCCGCAAAATCTCGCCGATCTGCTTGCCGATATGATGCAGAGGATTGAGCGAGGTCATCGGCTCCTGAAACACCATCGAGATGCTGCGCCCGCGAATCTGCTGCAGGCGGCGCTCGGAGGCGGTGCGGATATCCTCCCCCTCCAGCATAACCGCGCCGCTGGTGGCGGCATTGGCCCCCAGCAGCCGCACGATGCTTAAAGCGGTGACGGATTTGCCGGAGCCCGATTCACCCACCAGCGCCAGCGTTTTGCCGCGCGCCAGCGTGAAAGACACATCCTTAACCGCCCGCACCACCTGTCCGGCCTGCGCGAACGTGACATTAAGGTTGGAGACAGTGAGAAGGGTCATCCGCTCAGCCCAAGGTCTTGCGCGGGTCAAAGGCATCGCGTACCGCCTCGCCGATGAAAATCAGCAGCGAGAGCATCAGCGCAATCACCACAAAGCCGGTAATTCCTAACCAGGGCGCATTGAGATTGGCGCGGCCCTGTAGCAGCAATTCGCCCAATGAGGGCGAGCCGGGGGGCAGGCCAAAGCCCAAAAAATCCAGCGATGTCAGCGTGGTGATCGACCCATTGAGAATGAAGGGCATGAAGGTAAGGGTCGCCACCATCGCATTGGGCAGCACATGTTTCCACATGATGCGCGCATTGGAAAGGCCCAGTGCCCGCGCCGCATTGACATATTCAAAATTGCGCGCCCGCAAAAATTCCGCCCGCACCACATGCACCAAAGCCACCCATGAGAAGGTGAGCAAAATGCCCAGCAGCACAAAAAAGCTCGGCGTGATGATGGAGGACAGAATAATCAGCACATAAAGGGTGGGCAGCGACGACCAGATTTCAATAAAGCGCTGAAAAATCAGGTCTGTCCAGCCGCCAAAAT